>JAHIUV010000173.1 GCA_018817035.1 Candidatus Omnitrophota bacterium
ACTGAGGATGCCGACATTGCAAAAGAGAGGCATCAGTTCTCGACAAGCTCGAACGATATTCTTTAAACAAGCATAAGTTCTCGACAAGCTCGAACGATATTCTTTAAACAAGCATAAGTTCTCGACTCCCCGCCTGAGGCGGACGAAGTCGAGAAGATAAGGTTTTAAATATGCAGGAAGCCATAAGAAAATCAGAAGTGCTCATAGAGGCATTGCCGTATATAAAGTCGTATGCCAATAAGATATTCGTAATAAAGTACGGCGGGAGCGCGCTCCTAGACCCTGTGATCAAAAAAGGGGTCTTGCAGGATATAGTTTTTATGAGTTACGTCGGCATAAGGCCTGTCCTTGTGCATGGAGGCGGCCCGTTCATAAATGAGGAATTAAATAAAGCAGGGATAAAAGTAGAATTTAAGAATGGTTTGAGGGTAACACCAAAAGAGACTATGGATATAGTCGCTAAAGTTTTAAGCGGGGTCAACCAGGGAATAGCGGCTGACATAAAGGCCCTGGGAGGGAGAGCGGTAAGCTTTGACGCGCTGGGGAAAAACGCGATAAAAGCAAAGCCGCATAAGAATGCCGCGGGCATGGGTTTTATAGGAGAGGTAGGCTCCATAGACGCGGACGCGGTAAAAAAAGCTGTCAGGCCGAGATCAGTTCCTGTGATATCTTCGGTAGGCATCGGGAGTGATGGGACGCATTACAATGTCAATGCTGATGATGTTGCTTCGGCGATCGCCGCGGCGATAAAGGCGGTAAAATTCGTTTTGCTTACCGACGTTAAAGGGATAATGAGAGAAAAAGGGGATGAGGGCACTTTGATATCCACGTTGACTATGGACAATGCCGAAAAACTGATAGAGGAAGAGGTCATTAAGGGCGGCATGATACCAAAGGTCAGGGCGTGCACGAGGGCTCTTGCCGGAGGCATCTCAAAAACACATATAATAGACGGAAGGATCCCGCATAGTTTACTGCTGGAGATCTTTACGGACAAAGGTATCGGAACGGAGATAGTAAAATCATGAATACAAAAGAGATCATGGCGCAGTATGAAGAATTCGTAATAGGGACTTATACCAGGATTCCGACGGTGATAGTCAAGGGTAAAGGCCTTAAAGTTTGGGACCTTGAGGGTAATGAATACCTGGATTTTTTTCCGGGATGGGCAGTGAGCGGACTGGGGCATTGTCACCCTATGGTCGTGAACGCGGTCAGGAATTATATAAAAAAGATCATTCACGTGCCTAATAATTATTACAATATGCTCCAGGGAAAGCTCGCGCAGAGGATAATAGAAAACTCTTTCAGCGGCAAGGTATTCTTTTGTAACAGCGGAGCCGAAGCGAATGAGGCCGCGATAAAATTAGTAAGGGCATATGGATCGTCAAAGGGAAAATATGAGATCATTACGATGCAAAACTCTTTTCACGGGAGGACATTGGCGACGATGACAGCCACGGGACAACCTAAATACCAAAAAGGTTTTGAACCCTTGCCCGCGGGTTTTAAGTCAGTTCCTTTTAATGATATAAAGGCGCTGGAAGACGCCGTAACCGACAAGACAGCGGCTATCATGCTTGAATTGATACAGGGAGAGGGCGGGATAAACGTTGCGGACGCGGATTATGTGAAAAAGGTCAGGGAGCTCTGCGACAGGAAAGGCCTGGTGCTTGTTTTTGATGAGGTACAGACAGGCATGGGCAGGACAGGCGAGATGTTCTGTTTCCAGGTTTACGGGGTCCAGCCTGACGTAATGACGCTGGCTAAATCTCTGGGCGGAGGACTTCCCATAGGCGCGACTGTGGCGGCAGGGAAATTCGCGGATGTGTTAAAGCCCGGCATGCACGCTTCGACATTCGGGGGCAGTCCTATTGCCTGCGCCGCGGCGATTGCTGTATTTGACGCTATTAAAAAAGAAAAGTTGCTTTCTAATACGAGAAATATGGGAAAATATCTTGTCGAAAAACTTAATGGGTTGAAAAAGAAGCATCCTGTAATAAAAGAGATAAGGGGTAAGGGGCTTATGATAGGCGCCGAACTTACCGTAGAAGGCAAAGATATAGTTGATAATTGCTTTAAAGAAAAAGTATTGATAAATTGCGCGCATGGCTGCGTATTGAGGCTGATGCCCGGGATGATAGTAAATAAGAAACAAATAGACACAGCCATCGCCGCCTTAGATAAGGTAATGCCGTAACCGGATGCTTGCAGGATAATAGGTCATTGCGATAATAGGTCATTGCGAGTGTTCTCGACTCCGCCCGCCTCCGGCGGACTTCGCTCGAACAATATTCTTCGATTTATTACGGGGCAGGCTCGAAGGATATTAGTTATTCTTCGAGCGGAGTGCCGAAGGCACGTAGTCGAGAAGTTAAGGAGGAAGGAATAATTATGAATAAAGATTTAGTATCCATAAAAGATTTGAGTGTGCCTGAGATAAGCGGCCTCTTTGACCTGGCGGCTGAATTAAAGAAGAACAGGAAGTCGCATGAGCAGATGTTAAAGGGCCATACGCTTGGACTCATCTTTGAAAAACCGTCTAACAGGACAAGGGTTTCTTTCGAGGTGGGGATGTTTGAGCTCGGAGGGAACTCGATCTATCTCGGCTCCGAAGAGATAAGGCTTGGAAAAAGAGAAGCGGTAAAGGACGCGGCAAAAGTACTTTCGAGATATCTTGATTGTATAGTCGCCAGGACTTTCTCTCACGCGAGGTTCCTTGAGATCGTAAAGAATTCCGATGTGCCTGTTATAAACGGGCTCACTGATCTCCTGCATCCGTGCCAGGCGCTCAGCGACATATTTACTATAAAGGAAAAGAAGGGCCTGAATGGCATTACCCTTGTTTTTATAGGTGACGCGAACAATGTTTTAAACTCGCTTCTTTATGGTTGCGGCAAAGTAGGCATCAAGATGAACATCGCGTCTCCTAAAGGTTATGGCCCAAGGGAAGACATATTGGAAAATTCCGCTTGCGACGTAAAAATATTCGATTCAGCCGAGGATGCTGTCAAAGGCGCTGATGTAATCTATACGGATGTATGGACCAGCATGGGCCAGGAAAAGGAATACAAGAAGAGGCTCAGAAGGTTTAAGAAATTTCAGGTAAACTCAGAACTTTTAAATCTGGCTAAAAAGGACGCGATGGTAATGCATTGCCTGCCCGCTCACAGGGGCGAGGAAATCACGGACGAGGTTTTGGACGGTAAACAGTCAATAGTAGTCGACCAGGCGGAGAACAGGCTGCACATGCAGAAGGCTATACTGGTAAAACTTTTGAGAGGGTAATATGGATAAAAAGATAGTTTTAGCGTATTCTGGCGGATTGGATACCTCGGTTGCCGTAAGATGGCTTGCCGATAAAGGCTATGAGGTGATAGCGTATATGGCTGACGTGGGCCAGGGCGGTGATTTTCAGAAATTAAAGAAAAGGGCTTCTTCCGCCGGCACTTCAAAAGTCGTGATTGAAAACTTGCAAAAGGAATTTGCCGAGGATTTTGTTTTCCCGTCTTTAAAAGCGGGCGCGGTTTATGAGTCTAAATATCTCCTGGCAACAGCGCTTTCAAGACCTATCATAGCAAAAGGCCTGGTTGAGACTGCCAAGAAAGAAAAGGCAGGATGCATTGCGCATGGCTGCACAGGAAAAGGCAATGACCAGGTAAGGTTCGAGGTGACGTCAATGGCGCTCGCTCCTGACCTGAAAATAATGGCTCCGCTCAGGGAATGGGATATGTTGTCAAGGGAAGAGGAAATAGAATATGCCGGGGAAAAAGGCATAGATATAGATGTCACTAAAAAAAGCCCGTACAGCCTGGACCAAAATATATGGGGCATCAGTATTGAGTGCGGCGTGCTCGAGGATCCGTGGAATGAACCGCCGCAGGACGCGTACAAGATGACCGTGGACCCGAAAAAAGCGCCCAATAAAGCCGAATACGTGGAGATCGGTTTTGAAAAAGGCGCGCCTGTGAAAATAAACGGGAAAAAATATAACCCTGTTGACTTGATCGTGACGCTTAATGAAATAGGCGGCGCGCACGGCATAGGGAGGACCGATATGGTGGAGAATAGGCTAGTTGGTATTAAGTCAAGAGAGATATATGAGGCTCCGGGAGGGTGGATACTGCACAAGGCGCATAAAGACCTTGAGGCACTTGTATTAGACAGGGAACTTCTGCATTTCAAAGAAAGCATTTCCCTTAAATACGCGGAGCTGGTCTATTATGGCCTGTGGTTTACGCCTTTAAAAAAGGCGCTGGATGCTTTTGTAAGCGATACACAGAAAAAAGTTACAGGCAGTGTGAAGATGAAATTATTAAAAGGCGCGGCGAGTGTAGTCGGCAGAAAATCCCCGAATTCTCTTTATAAAAAAGAAATGGCGACATATGAGCCCGGAGATAAATTCGACAGATCAGTGGCGGAAGGTTTTATCAAGGTGTGGGGAATGCCGTATAAAAGATAACAGTTTACGGTTGACAGTTGACAGAAGCGGGAGATTGTTATGAAAAGTAAGATGTGGGGCGGAAGATTTAGTAAAAAGACAAATCCTTTGGTAGAGGAATTTACCAGGTCTATCCAGTTTGACAAAAAACTGGCTGAGTATGACTGCATAGGATCTCTTGCGCATATAGATATCCTGAAAAAGGCAGGGCTGTTGACTCCGGGAGAACATAAAAAACTGCAGTCCGGGCTAAAAGGCATCCTTTCTTCGATAAAAAAAGGTTCGTTTAAAGTAAATGACTCTTTCGAGGATATACATAGTTACATCCAGAGCCTTTTAGAAAAAAAATCAGGCAAGGCGGCGCTTAAGCTCCACACCTGCAGGTCAAGGAACGACCAGGTGCTTTTTGACACAAAACTTTACTCTTTGAAAAATATTTCAGTATCGTTAAATATTTTTTCCGGCCTTATCGAAAAACTAAACAGCGTCGCAAAAGCCAATGCCGCGGTGATCATGCCGGGTTATACGCACCTGCAGCATGCCATGCCCGTAAGGCTGTATGATTATTTAGGCGCTTACGCCCAGATGTTCTCAAGGGACGTTAAAAGGTTGAGCAATGCCTCTGACAATATTAAATTGACAATGGGCTCGGGCGCTATCGCCGGGACATGTATAGACTATTCAAAGTATAGCGTTACTTCTGTGTATCCATGCGCGATCTGCGCTCCTGCCAATTCCATAGACACCGTAAGTGACAGGGATTTCGTGATAGAGATATTGAGCGCGCTGGCTACAACGGGAATGCATCTGTCCAGGCTGGCGGAGGATATGATACTATGGGCGACGAAAGAATTCGATTTTATAGATATAGACGACGCGTTCTGTACAGGCAGTTCCCTCATGCCGCAGAAGAAAAATCCTGATGTGTTGGAGCTTATAAGGGGAAACACAGGGAAACTCTACGGTAATCTCATGAGCGTAATGGTAATGATGAAGGGCTTACCTTTATCGTATAACAGGGATATGCAGTTGGATAAAGAGCCGCTCTTTGATTCGTTCGATATTATTCAAAAAGAATTGATGATCGTGACCGAGCTTTTTTCTAATATAAAGTTCAAGAATGAAAACATGGAAAAAGGCCTCCAAAACGAAAGCCTTTACGCCACTGATATAGCGGATTACCTGGTGCAGAAGGGAACAGCTTTTAAAGACGCGCACGCCATCATAGGCAAGCTCATAGCGTATAAACTAAAGACAAATAAAGAGATCAAAAATATGTTCAATGCTGAACTTAACAGTTTCCATCCCGCGTTGAACAAAAAAGTAGTAAAGGAAATAATAGACCCAAAAGCATCAGTGATGTCCAAAAGATCAATAAAAAGGAAATAGGGGGACGGAGCCCTATTTCCTTAACTTTAGTTCTCGACTCCGTCCCGAAGTATCGGGACTACGCTCGAACAATATTCTTCGAGCTTGTCGAGAAGATAACTCAGGGAAATAAGGCTTCGTATCATAGGAGAAAAGGATATGCACGATTTTAAATATAAGAATAGCCGGCTTTATTGTGAATCTGTCAGTATCGCTGAGCTCGCTGAAAAATACGGCACGCCGCTTTATGTGTATAGCCGCAGGACATTCCTTGACCATTACAGGAAATTGCGTGACGCGTTCAAGAGCGTAAAGCCGCTTATCTGTTATTCGGTAAAGGCTAACTCAAACTTGTCTATATTAAAGCTCCTGGTAGCGGAAGGCGCGGGGCTTGATATTGTTTCAGGAGGAGAGCTCTTCAGGGCGCTTAAGGCAGGGGCTTCGCCGAGAAAAATAGTATACGCGAGTGTCGGTAAAACAGCAAAAGAGATAGAGTATGCCGTAAAAAGCAACATACTTCTTTTTAATGCTGAATCCCTGTCCGAGATCCGCATGATAAATAATGTCGCCGGCAGGCTGGGCAGGAAACAGGCTATTGCCTTGCGCGTGAACCCTAACGTCAAAGCAAAAACGCATAAGTATATTACAACCGGGCATAAGCAGAATAAATTCGGGATCGATATAAAAACAGCCAAGAACATATTCCTGAACAGGAAAGATTTCGCGAATCTGGATATCTGCGGCATACATATACATATAGGTTCGCAGATAATAGACGCGCGTCCGTTTGTAAAAGCCATCAAAAAGATGATAGGTTTCGCGGCCTTGCTCAAGTCCCGCGGTATAATCTTAAGGTATTTTAATATCGGCGGGGGCCTGGGGATAATTTATTCAGGGGAAAGGCCCCAGACAGCAGGGGAGTATGCCCGCGCGGTAGCGCCTTTGTTGAAAAAACTTAAAATGAACGTGATCCTCGAACCCGGGAGATTTATTGCCGGTAACGCCGGTGTACTCGTGACAAAGGTCACGTACATAAAGGAATCTCCGGGAAAGAATTTCGCGATAGTTGACGCGGCGATGAATGACCTGGTAAGGCCCAGTCTCTATGAGGCCTACCATGAGATTTTGCCTGTAAAGACAAGAGCTTATTCTTCGACAGGAAATATCAGGACGTATGACATAGTAGGACCGGTATGCGAGAGCGGGGATTTTTTGGGTAAGGACAGGAAATTCATCAATCTTGAAGAGGGGGATTATCTGGCTGTCATGAGCGCAGGAGCTTACGGATACAGCATGGCCGGTAATTATAATTCCAGGCCGCGCCCCGCGGAGGTGCTGGTGAATGGCAGTCGCGCCGGAATAATATCGCGGCGCGAAACATACAAAGACCTGATAAGGCAGGAGGTTTCTTAACTTCACAACAGTGCATTGCAGTTTTGTGAAGTTAAGGAGCGGCGGAGATTTTTTATATGAAGAAAATCAAGTTTTTAAAGATGGATGGCGTTGGTAATGATTTTGTCGTGATAGATAATCGAGGCTCAGGAGTCGCCAGAGGAATTTCTTTGCCTAAAATGGCGCAATTTATTTGCCGGAGAAAAACAAGCGTGGGCGCTGACGGGCTATTAGTATTGGAAAAGTCTCGAAAAGCGGATTTTAGGATGCGGATATTTAACGCGGACGGCAGTGAGGCTGAGATGTGCGGCAATGGGCTGAGGTGCGCTGTGCTTTATGCCGGAAAAAAAGGAAAAATAAATATTGAGACAATGGCGGGTATGCATGGCGCTGAGATCACGGGCAGGAACAAGGTTAAAATAAATATGGCGGAACCAAAGGGCCTAAAACAGGACATAGCCATCAAAGTGAATTCCCGTCCCATTAAAGCGCATTACATAGACACGGGCGTTCCGCATGCCGTGATCTTTGTGCAGGGCATAGACGATATTGATGTTGATTCCATAGGCCGGGCTGTGAGATATCATGATAAATTCAGGCCGAGAGGAACGAATGTTGATTTCGTCGAGATCATGGATGATAAAAATATAAAAATAAGGACTTATGAACGCGGCGTGGAAGGCGAGACGCTCGCGTGCGGCACAGGAGCTGTTGCCTCCGCGATAATGGCGGGTTCAAGGATAAAAACTCATGTCCCAGGGTCCAAGATACGAGTATGTACCAGAGGCGGGAAACTTGATATTTATTTTAAGATCTCAGGAAGAAATGTAAAGGATGTGTATTTAGAAGGCGAGGCTAGAAAAGTTTACAGAGGAGAGGTGGATTATGTTTGAAGGTCCAATGGTCGCTATCATAACGCCGTTCAAAAAAGGAAAGATTGACGAAAAAAAATTAGCGGAACTCGTGGAATTCCATATTAAGGGCGGGACCAGCGCTATTGTGCCCTGCGGCACGACAGGCGAATCAGCTACGCTTTCCTATGACGAGCATGAACGCGTGATCGAGATAGTGATAGAAGCGGCTGATAAAAGAGTTCCTGTCATGGCAGGGACCGGCTCTAATAATACCAGCGAGGCTGTTATGTTGACGACACACGCTAAAAAAGCGGGCGCTGATGCTTCATTGCAGATAACCCCGTATTATAATAAACCTACGCAAGAGGGAATCTACCGGCATTTCAAAAAGATAGCCGAGGAATCCGACTTACCGCTTATAGTTTACAATATACAATCCCGCACAGGCGTGAACATAACGCCTGAGACAATGCACAGGCTAAGCAAAGTAAAAAATATCGTAGGCGTAAAAGAAGCCAGCGGAAACCTTGACCAGATGTCCGAGATATATTCTTTATGTGGCAAAGGCTTTGACCTGATATCCGGCGATGACAGCTTGACTCTGCCGATACTTGCTATAGGCGGAACAGGCGTGATTTCCGTAGTCGCCAATATTGTGCCAAAAGACGTGGCTAGCATGGTTTCAAAGTTTAAAGCCGGAGATATGGAGGGCGCGAGAAAAATACATTGTAAACTCCTGCCTTTGATAAAAGCGTTGTTCATAGAGACAAACCCCATACCGGTCAAAACAGCGATGACGCTTATGGGTATGATAGATGAGCCCGGACTGCGGCTTCCTATGTGCGACATGTCCGAGGCAAATCTTGGTAAATTGAAAAAAGCTCTTAAGGATTATGGACTTTTGTAAGGAGATAACATGGTAAAACTTGTCATAAGCGGTATAGCCGGCAGGATGGGTAAAAGGATCGGAATCTTGGCGTCGAAAGATAAAGCCCTTGAAATAGCCGGAGGCCTGGAGTCTGTTGATTGCCCTGCCGTCGGCAAAGACGCGGGCGAGGTCATCGGCATAGGAAAACTCAATAGAAAAATAGAGTCTGATTTTAACAAAATCGCGGCAGGATGCGACGCGTTGATAGAGTTTACTTTTCCGGAAGCCACTATGGATCATCTGGAAATAGCGCGTAAGAATAATATAGCCATGGTAATAGGTACCACGGCGCTGTCGTCCGAGCAGATAAAAAAGATAAAAGAAGCGTCCAAAGATATCCCGATAGTTTTTTCTCCGAATATGAGTATCGGGGCGAACCTGTTATTTGCCCTTACGGAAATAGTTTCTAAGGCGTTGAGCAAGGATTACAAAATCGACATAGTTGAAGCGCATCACGCCGGGAAAAAAGACGCTCCGAGCGGCACTGCCAAAAGATTGGCCGAGGCCGTATCTAAACATAGGAAAGAGGAGCCTTCTATAGAGTCAATAAGGGAAGGCGATATAGTGGGCGACCATACCGTAAAGTTTTCGGGGGAAGTGGAGACAATAGAATTAACGCACAGGGCGCACTCAAGGGATGTATTCGCGAAAGGCGCGCTTGACGCGATAAAATTTTTGGCAGGCAAGAAACCGGGTTTATACACGATGCAGGACGTGATTACCGGATAGCATGTTCGAGGCTTAGCCTCGAACATATGCAGGAAGGGATAAGGTATGGATTTTAAAACAAGTGACAGGCTGAATGATCTCCCGCCTTATTTATTCGTGGAGATCGACAAGGCAAAACGTAAAGCAATTACCGCGGGAAAAGATATAATAGACCTTGGAATAGGGGATCCCGATGAAAGTTCCCCTAAAGAAGTCATAGATTCCCTCTGTAAAGCCGTGCAGGATCCTAAAAATCACCATTATCCTTTGGACCAGGGTACTCCGGCGTTCAGGGAAAAAATAAAGGATTGGTACGGCGGCAGGTTCGGCGTTTCTCTTGATCCGGCAAAAGAGGTTTTGGCGCTGATAGGCTCAAAAGAAGGCATCAGCCATATGCCGCTGGCGTTCATTAATCCCGGCGAAGTATCTTTGGTCCCTGACCCGTGTTATCCTCCGTATAAAGGCGGGACTATCCTGGCAGGAGGCATTGTCCACGCTATGCCGCTCCGCGAAGAGAATGATTTTTTGCCCGACCTGGGAAGTATAAAAAAAGATATTTTAAAAAAAGCGAAACTTCTTTATATAAATTATCCGAACAATCCCACTAATGCCGTATGTGAAAAAGGTTTTTTTGAGGACGTCGTAAGATTTGCCAAAAAACATAACTTAATAGTAGCGCATGACGCGGCGTATTCAGAAGTGGCGTTCGACGGATACAAACCCTGCAGTTTTTTAAAAGTCGACGGTGCTAAAGATGTCGGAGTGGAATTCC
>JAHIUV010000174.1 GCA_018817035.1 Candidatus Omnitrophota bacterium
AGTCGAGAAGCAAAAGCATCAGTTCTCGACTATGTCCCGATACTTCGGGACAAGCTCGAACAATATTGTCAGGGGCGAAGTCGAGAAGTTTCAAAGTCAGCAGAGTTTGTTGCAATATCCGAACAACGCCGCCCCTTCCATATAAGGTATATTTGTGGTATACTTATTATTGAATAAGTGACTATTGAAACCCTTAAGAAAGGGTTATTTTTTGCCATGATTATATCAAACAATATAAAAGTTCCATATAAGATCATCGCCTTTTGCCTAAGCATAAGTTTAATTATGACTACCGCTACCTATGCTGTTCCTTCCCTAAGGCTTAATTCTTTATTTGATGACATCAATAAAAACCGGGAAACAGGAAGGCCTATAGGTGTTTTATCCAGGCAGGATATTATAGATAAGCGCGTAAGGCCTGTTTTTGAAAAATTAAGGCCGAATTTTAAAGGCAAACATGCCCTTGATGTCTATGAATTTGAAAAGCACATAGAAGATATGGCACAGGACATGGGAGTTTTGTATGAAAGGCATCAAATTCAACCACGCGCGTTTTTGGATTTTTATCCAAGACTTATGTATCAGGCTTTTAAAGACAGAAAACCCTCATTCCGGAAGTATTTATTAGCCTCAATAATGCTGGTTCCTTTTCCAATGGCAGGCGCTTCAAGCGAAGAAGATAGTTACGCTATAGCAATGCCTACTTTAGCGGCTTTGTCCACCCCGTTCATTTCTTTTTTAATATTTTCTACTATTGTCCCAGTTCCTTATATTGCGGTCGTGTATTTTTTTAGCGCCGCGCTTACCCTTGGTTACATGCTTCCTACCTATAGGGACAGCGTGTTACATGAACTCACACATGTAGGCGTGTTTCTTTATTTGAAGAAATTGTCAAATGAAGGCCTTATAAGTTTATCCGTTGCCGAAGCTACGGATAGATTACCGCAGGATCACGGGTTAGCGGATTTTGAGTCTGATTTTAAAATTAATAAAGGAATGACAGTTGACATGTTAAATAGGTTGGAAGACTTGATAATAAACTCGCTTTATGATGATATAATAATTGAGGATACAGAGAAAGAAAAACCCAAAGTTGTTTTTAAGTCCGGGACAATAATAAACATACCTTTGACCCCTCGTGATAATATTTAATAAAGGAGAACTTTCTTTAAGAAAGGGTTATTTTTTGCCATGATTATAGCAGAATTTAAAAAAGCTTTTAATCCAAGGCTTGGAAAAGTATTGTTTATATTTATAAGCCTAAGTTTTTTTATCACACATTCCGTCTATCCAAAAGAGGCAATGTCTTTACGCGTTCCTTCCCCGGAAAAAGACACCCTTGAAGCTAAATTCAGCAAGGCTTATCAAGGCTTAAAACCCAATGACCTCCTTTTTGCCTCAAAAGGGCCAGACAGAGAACAGATCCTGTCTGATATACATAAATTTGAAAAATATATTAATGATTTATCCGAAGAAACATTAAAAAGAAATATCAGGGAAGGAGCAAATCTTTTAAGGTTTGGCTCTAAGAATAGCCCGGTAGAATTAAACTTTGGAAAAGACATAATGTCTTTTGCCGGCGTAGTGCATGGTCAGGACGCGGGAAACGCGAAAACTACCTATCAGTTGCGCGCGTTAGTCAATCCATATGACAAATTACAGCGCATATTGATAGTTTCATCGGATGATCTTCTGTCTGTAAGGTTTCATACCGGAGAATGGGTATCTTTTAAAAGGATCAAAGATGGTTACACGTTTATAAAATCCGGCTATCTGGATAATCGGGCTATGACGGAATTCAGGGATTTTCTTTTTAAGTCTTATTTTGATGATCCTGACAGGAGGAGCGATTTTTTTAAAGATCAGGATATGTACGATAAAAAAGGCCTTAAAGCAAAACCTGTGTACGAGACAATAAGCTCTGGCCATGTGACATGGAAATGCCCAAAAGCTAAATCTAAAAAATGGAGCAGGGTAGCCCGCAGATTGACACGCATATATCGTCCGGGGAATGCCAAGTGGCCTTCGCTGCTTATAGAGACTGTTCCGGATTACGCGACAGCGGAAACAATATCGTTTTGGCGATCAGGGAAAGGAAGGTTTAATTATCTCCTATTCCTCCCATTGTCTGATCGTGTACTTATTTACACAGAGGATGGTATCGTGGAAGATATCGACAATACCGGCAGAAAAATACACAAGCAGATGGTCAAGGACATGGTTATCAATACTTTTATTAATAGCATATATTGGCATGAAGGTTTTAGCTGGAAACAAAAGTTACTGGGAGAACAGGTTTTAGGCAAAAACAATGCCATACCTTACGCGCACTTTAGCGTAGGCCCTAGAAAAGGAGGGGCGGTATTTCAGACATATATGAGACAGAACATTATTATTGAGATCCCGGAAGAAGAACGCTCAAGAAGCCCTTCCTGGCAGCCTGTACGCAGGATCCTTGATGATAATAAAGATCCGCTGGCTGAGGTTTTCTGGCTGGACGCCGGCCTTTTTGGCATGCGCGTCAAAGGCAAATGGGCTACTGACCAAGGCAAAGAAATCCTGATCTTGCTGGAAGGAAAAAATTTCTACCTGCCTTTTATAGCCAGGCTGTTAGAGGAGAACCACCTTGTTACGGAAACTTTTACGGAAAAGATAGGCAGTCCATATGAAGAGAAATATTCTGCCGGAAGGCGCACAAGCAGCAACAGTTATGTTTTTAAAAATATAGGGGTGATAATGATATACGATTATGTCTTTGAGGCATGGGGCAAAAGGCCGGTGGTTGTGATAACAGAAAGCGGGTTTGGCCTGCCAGATCTGAAAAAAAAGATTAAAGCAAAAAATATAGCCCCTGGAAATATATAAAGTATCCGAAGGAATTATATATTAATAAAAACAGCGCGGATTAAATTCTGCGCTGTTTTTTGTGTTTGGCGGGGACGACGGGCCTACTTCGCTATGCTACGACAATAGCTCGAAGCTTCGTAGCGCCCGCTATCCTGATGCAATCTAATATGTTTCAGGAAGAAGTCTTTTAGTTAGAAATGCCTGCCCCGAACCTTCTTTTAGATATTTTTCAAATGCTTCTGAGATGTTTTGATTATTGAATACAATATATGTTTCAACATACCAGGGCATATAACGTTTACTGTAATATGATAATCCGGAATTATGTTCTTTTAGGCGTTGTTCCAGGTTTTTAGTAATACCTACATAATACTTGGTGGGATATTTACAGCTTTTAAGAATATAGACTATGTACATATCTATTATTATAAAATAAAAAAGGCTCCCTAATAATTGCCGCGGAGCCTTAAATCGCCAATTGCTACGAAGCCTCACAGCAGATCAAGCTTTAAGGCGGAGTAAAATGGCGGGGACGACGGGGTTCGAACCCGCGATCTCCAGATCGACAATCTGGCGCATTGAACCAGCTATGCAACGTCCCCAAAAGAATATTTTTAAAAATAGAAAATCTATATTAAACCGCAATCTCAAGATATATTATTTTCAATTCTCTATTTTCTATTGCTCTGTCCGCCAAAGGCGGACTGGTGGGCGGTACAGGGCTCGAACCTGTGAAACCTCTTCGGTGTAAACGAAGCGCTCTACCAACTGAGCTAACCGCCCTTTTGAGCGCTTTATTAATATACAACACCGGCCGATACTTTTCAAGCATTTTTTAATTTCTTTTGTAACCGGTGAGTTATCAGGAAGGGATATCAATATTGTTCGAGAGAGCCGACAAATATTCTTCTCGACTATGCCCCGTTCCAAATTTTAGATTTGGAACGGGGCAAGCTCGAAGGATATTTGTCGGCGAGTCGAGAACCGTAAGGAGGGATATTATGTTATTCCTGATAACTCACAGGTTACTTTCTTTTCACTTGTTATTAATTAAATAGTAGATTGTAATCGTAAGTGCGAAAAATAATTAAATAAAAAAAGTCCTTGACAAAAATTAGCCGATAAATAGAATGAGGGTAAGTATTAAAACTTGTCACATCGGACAGATACAAAACAAAGAAAGCCAAGTATGCCAGATGTGCCGGCTTTAAGAAGTAAAAAAATCTTTTGTTTTGCCTCTATTTTATTCATTTGTGTTTTCGCATCCACTACACATATACCTTATATATACGCGGCGACCAGCCCTTCCTCTAGCACAAAAATAGCCAAAGTAAATTCAAACAAACAACTTGTCCTGCAAAAGAAAGCGCTTGCCCGGCAAAGGGCCCAGGAAAAGAAACAGTCTGCTATCGCGAAGAAACGCCTTGCCAGGGAAGAAGCCAAGCAGAACAAAGAACTAGCCCGACAGAAAGCGCTGCAGAAAAAACAAGAAGCCCTGCGAAAGAAACAACTTGCCCGTGAAGAAGCTAAGCAGAAAAAAGTGCTTTCCCTGCAAAGAGCCCAGGAAAAGAAACAAGCCGCTCTTGAAAAGAAGCAACAGGCCAGGCAAAAAGCCGAAGCAAAGAGACAAGAAGTGCTACGCAAAAAACAAATTACCCGTGAACAAGCCGCACAGAAAAAAGAATTAGCCAGGCAAAGGGCTCAGGAAAAGAAGCAATCCGCTCTTGGAAATAAGCAACAGGCCAGAGAAGAAGCCAAGCAAAGAAAAACACTTGCCAGGCAAAATGCTCGAGAGAAAAAACAGGCTGCTCTTGATAAAAAACGCTTAGCCCGAGAACAAACCCTTCAGAAGAAGCAGGACATATTAAAGGAAAGAAAATCAGCCAGGGAACAAAAATTAAATAAAAAGCAGGATGCCTTGGAAGAAAAGCGCTTTGCCAAAGAAGAAGCCCTTAAAGACAAAAAACTCGCGCGCGCC
>JAHIUV010000028.1 GCA_018817035.1 Candidatus Omnitrophota bacterium
GGCAGAAAAAGACATAATAATAGAGACTTCGCTTACTGTGGTCATAACTTCCCCCTGGCCTTATCGCGAAGCCCTTACTCTTATTATATCCTGCTGAGCTCTTATATCTTCAAGCCGTTTTATTATATCCTGCTGATTGCTTAAAACCTCGTCTATTTTCTCTGAAATAACCGCCGTATCATCGGACTTTGTCATGCTCTTTTCCTTACAAAAGCCCTTCATACCAACGAATCCCAAAGAAAGCGCAATCAGAGTTATAAGCGACAAAAGCCATGCCTTTCCCGCCATAATTCACCTCTTTTTCTATAGCAGTATTATAACAAACTCAACTAAAGCAGTCAATACAGTTATTGTAACCGGTGAGTTACCGGAGAATGTATATCAATATTGTTCGAGCGAGTGAAACGAGTCGAGAACTCTCTGAGCGTGCTTCTCGACTACGCTTCGCTTCGCTCGAAGAATATTTGCGGCCGGTAAAAACTTTAAAGTACCCCTAATAGATCACCAGTTACTGTTTATTACTCAACGCGTTAAAAGACAGGGTATTAATTACATCTTTTTTCTCGAGCCAGCCTCTGCGGGCTACTGATATGCCGAATTTCATTGTTCTCAGCTGTTGAGATATGTGCGCGTCTGTATTTATGGCTATTTTTACGCCAAAGTCCTTTGCCATGCGGCAGTTTATATCATTCAAATCCAGACGCTGGGGAAAACTGTTGATCTCAAGCGCCGTATTATTATCACGGCAGGCTTTAAAGATCTCTTCCATGTCCACCTCGTAAGGGTCCCTGGCGCCCCATAGCCTTCCGGTAAGATGGGCTATTATATTTACATATTTATTCTCACATGCTTTTGCTATGCGTCTCGTCAGTTTATCTTTGGACTGTTTAAACCCTGAATGTATCGCGGCTATCACTATATCCATTTCCTTTAAGATATCGTCACTGTAATCCAGCCTGCCTTCAGCGTCTATATCTACTTCCGAGCCATAGAGTATATTTATGTCTTTATATTTTTTCCTAAGCATTTCTATCTCTTTCATTTTCTCTTTCAGCCGTTCCCTGGTTAAGCCGCCTGCTATCTTAAGCCCTTGCGAATGGTCAGTAATGGCTATATATTCATAACCCAGGTTCCTTGCCTCATTCACTAATTCCTCTATGGAGCTTCCTCCGTCAGACCATTTAGAATGCGCGTGCAAATCGCCTTTTATATCACTGAGCTCAACCAGATCAGGAAGATCCCCCTTAAGCGCCGCTTCGACCTCGCCCCTGTCTTCTCTTAGCTCAGGCACGATATAAGCCATCCCCAGTTTTTTATATATCTCTTTCTCAGTCTTTCCCGCTACGCGTTTATCTTTTTTGAATATCCCATATTCGCTTAATTTAAGGTCATTTTTTATTGCGAGCTGGCGAAGTTTTATATTGTGTTCCTTTGAGCCTGTAAAATACATAAGCCCGGCGCCATATGAATCAGCGTCTATAATCCTGAGGTCCACTTGTATGCCGTCATTTGTAAGTATGGAAGATTTCGTGGGGCCTTTCGCTATGATATCTTTAACGTCAGGAAAAGCGGTAAAAACATCCATTACTTTTTCAGGCTTATCTGAAGAGATAAGGATATCTATATCTTTGACAGTGTCCTTATTCCTCCTGAGGCTTCCGGCAGGGTCTATTTTTTTTACTTCTTTGAGCTTTTTCAAGCGCTCAATAAAAAAACCCGCTACATCCATGGCAGTCTTTATGTCCATCCTGTCATGGCCTCTTTTTAATATCTCTATCCCGCGGAGTATATTCTCTTCTGTTTTTTCCTTCATACCCGGGAGATTCCTTATTCTGCCGGCATGGGCCATCCTTTCCAGCATTACCAGGTCACGAATGTCCAGTTGTTCATACAAGGCCTTCGCTGTCTTTGGGCCTACCCCGGGTATGTTCAATATGTCCAAAAGCCCTCGCGGGATATCTTTTTTCAACTCCTTTAGGTATCCAAGGCTGCCTTTAGACACGATCTCTTTTATCTTTTCCTCAAGATCCTTGCCTATCCCCGGTATGGCCTTGAGCCTGTCTCCCCTGACAAAATCCTCTATATCCTCAGGCATCGACTCTATATTCTGGGCAGCCTTTTCGTATGCCCGTATCCTGAAATGGTTCTCGCCTTTTATCTCCAGAATACTGGCTATTTCCCTGAAAATTTTAGCGATCTCCTGATTTTTCATCGTAGAATTATTTTAGCATAGATTTTTAGGGATACAAAGTATATAATGTTTCAATGTATACATAGATATCTTATTTCTGTTCTCGACTCCGTCCCGATACTTCGGGACTTCGCTCGAACAATATTCTTCGAGCGAGCCTTTCGACTGCGCTCGGTATAAATTTTGCGAGTCGAGAAGTTACATAACAGGGGCTGGCTATAAAAAGGAGATTTGCATGTTACTAAAATTCTTTCGCAAGAAAAAAAATATGAAGCGCATAATATGGGGGCTGGCTATTTTGATAATACCGGCCTTTGTAATATGGGGAGCCGGGTCCTCGGATAAAAAAAGCGGTAAAGGCCCGGGCTACGCCGGAAAAATCTTTGGGGAAAAGGTCTCTTTTGACGAATACGCTGATATGTGGATGGTCTCCAAGGATTCAGCGGTAAGGTCTTTTGGCAAAAATATCCCTCCGGAATTCATCGACCAGATGGCATGGAACCGCATTATCCTGCTAAAAGAAGCTGAACGGGAGGATATAACCGTCAAAAATGAGGAAGTAGTAAAATCCCTTGTCTCGTTCCCCGTGTTCCAACAGAACGGCTCGTTCGATAAAAAACTATATAAATCCATACTGGGAGACGAAGCGCGCGGATTTGAGGAAAAACTAAGGGATGATCTGATCATATCCAAACTGCGAGAAAAAGTCACTACCGGCATTTCTGTAAACGACGGGGAAGCAAGAAAAGAATATGAGAAAAAATTCGAAAAAATAAGCTCACTCTACATATCCGTACCTTTCTCGGGATTTGAAAAAGATGTTACTTATGATGAGCCTGGCCTACTCAAATTTTACGATGATGGCCGGGAGAATTTCAGAAAGCCCGATGAGATAAATGTAAAATACATCGAAATACCTTTTGCCGCTTTCGATAAAGACGTGGCGATAAAGGACGACCAAGTCCAAAGATATTTCGAGGAACACGTATCCGAATATAAAAAACCTGATTCCGAGGAAATGCCTGAACTCAATGAAGAAATAAAAAAAGGGATAACCGAAAAACTATCAGCTGAAAGAAAAGCGTCTCTCGCTGAAGAACTGGGCTACGAAGTGCTCGACGATGTCCTGAAGAAAAAAGACCTTGATGCCGCAGGTGCGTCATTCGCGTTAGAGTCCAAAGAAACGGGTTTCTTTAACATGCAGGAGATGGTACCTAGTATCGGCCGGTCTTATGAATTTACAAAAACAGGTTTTGAGCTGACTCTCGGAGGTATATCCAATATATTGATCAAAGGAGGCAATGGATTTTACATTATACAATTGAAAGAAAAAAAGAACTCCTATGTACCCATGTTCAGCGACGCGAGAGATACCGTGGTAAAAGCATTTATAAAAAATGAATCCGCGGAACTTGCGGAAAAAGAGGCGGATAACTTTTATCTGACTATAAAAAATAAAATAAAAGAAGGCGGGTTATTCGAAGAGGCGGCAAAAGACCTTGGTTTAACGCCTGAAAGGACGGAACTTACAGCCCGCGACGGGTATATACCTCCTATAGGCCCTGCCAGGGAGTTAGTAGACGGCGTCCTCTCTTCAGGGGACGGATTAAGTAAGCCTTTAAGAATAAACGAGAGCTGGATCATCGCGAGTCTTGATGAATATCAGGCAATAGATGAATCTAAATTCGAGGAAGAAAAAGAAACTTTCAGGGAAGAAGTGCTATCAGAGAAAAAACGCGAAAGTTTCGATAATTGGTTCGGGGAATTAAAAGCAGGTGCTGGATTCGTAAGTTATACACAGGAGTAAAAATCGTCATTGCGAGAAAGAAACGAAGTGACTGACGAAGCAATCTCAGAGATTGCTTCTCCCCGCTTTCGCGGGGATCGCAATGACAAGTTTTTCGAGGGAATAATGAATTACTTATTAGTATGTAAAAGACCTTTTAATTCCTTCATGAACTGATTTATATCCTTGAACTGCCTGTAAACAGAAGCAAACCTCACATAAGCGATCTCATCAAGAGAATACAAAAGTTCCATCAGCAGTTCTCCGATCTGAGAAGCATCGACTTCTTTTTCAAATTTACTCTGGAGTAAATGTTCTACCTTGTCTGCCAGGTCCTCTATCTGCTGCATACTGATAGGCCTTTTCTCGCAGGCCTTCTGAACCCCGGCCAGGATTTTTTTTCTGTCGAACGGTTCCCGCCTGCCGTCTTTTTTGATAACCATCAGGGATGCCTCTTCTATATTCTCGTACGTGGTAAAACGCCTTTTACAATTAAGGCATTCCCTGCGCCTGCGGATAGAACGTCCTTCTTCGGAAGAGCGAGAATCTATTACTTTGTCTTCATTATGGCCGCAAAATGGACATTTCATAATTTCACCTCCGGGTATAGGGGAAACCTTTTAACGAGTTTGGCTGTTTTCTTAAGGCATTCCTTCAAGGTTTTTTCGTCGTCCCGTTTGGTTAAAGCGGTATTTATTATATCCGCGATCTCGAACATCTCGGGCTCTTTCATAGACCTCGTAGTAACTGCCGGGGTGCCGAGCCTTATGCCGCTGGTAACCGATGGGTTACTCTTGTCAAACGGAATGAGGTTTTTATTTACCGTTATCCTGACACTGCCAAGCACATCAGCCGCTTCTTTTCCGGTTATGCCTTTAGAGCTCAGATCTATAAGGGAAAGATGCGTGTCTGTCCCGCCTGAAACTATCCTAAAACCCGACTTTTCAAGAGATCCCGCGAGTACTTTAGAATTTTTTACCACTTGCTGTTGATATTCCTTAAACTCTTTTGTTCCGGCTTCTTTGAACGCGACTGCCTTGGCCGCTATTATATGCATCAAAGGCCCTCCCTGTATCCCGGGAAATATCTGGGCATCTATCTTTTTGGCGAATTTTTTGCGGCACAATATAAAACCTCCTCTTGGACCCCGCATGGTCTTATGCGTAGTAGCGGTTACTATATCGGCATAAGGGACAGGGCTGGGATGGATGCCGGCAACAATAAGTCCGGCTATATGCGCTATGTCCACAAAAAGATAGGCGCCCACGGCATCCGCTATCTCCCTGAATTTTTTAAAATCTATTATGCGGGGATAAGCGCTTGCTCCGGCTATGATCATCCTTGGCTTGTGCTTCTTGGCCTGAGACAAGACCTCGTCATAGTCTATCTGTTCGCTTGTTCTGCTTACTCCGTAAAATACTACATTATGTAACCTGCCGGAAAAATTATGCACAAGGCCATGTGAAAGATGCCCTCCGCAGGCAAGATCCATTGCCAGGACAGTATCGCCCGGATTAAGCAATGTAAAATACACCGCCATGTTGGCCTGCGTGCCTGAATGCGGCTGGACATTCGCGTGTTCCGCGCCAAATATTTTTTTCGCCCTTTCTATGGCAAGATATTCTACCTGATCAACATACTCGCATCCGCCATACCAGCGTTTTGCCGGATAGCCCTCAGCGTATTTATTGGTCAGTACAGATCCTTGCGCCTCCAGCACAGCCATACTGGTAAAATTCTCACTGGCTATCAGTTCAATATTGTTCTGCTGCCGTTCCAGTTCTTTACGTATAGCCTCGAATATTTCAGGATCCACTTTCTTTAGCCTGCCCATTTTTCCTCCGCATGAACCTATTTTATTTTATTTATCTGTTTAACTCTTCTTCTGTGCCTGCCACCTAAAGTGCGCGTCGAAAGCCAGACGCTTGTTATTTTTTTCGCTGTTGAAGGGCTCACTGTGTTTGCCGCCAGGACCAGGACATTCGCGTCATTATGCTCCCTGCTGGAACGGGCTATATCGACCCTGTCGCATAGCGCGGCTCGGACGCCATTTACCTTATTCGCCACCATTGACATGCCGATACCTGTCTTACATATGACTATGCCTTTTGAGGCTTTTCCTGAGCTTACTGCTTTGGCAACTTCATATCCGATAAGCGGGTAATCACACGCTTCTTCCGAAAATGCGCCAAAATCTTTCACGCTGTGACGTTTGGCTTTTAAAAATTTTACCAGCGTGTTTTTTAATTTAAAACCGCCGTGATCAGCGCCTATCGCTATCTTCATTTCTTTTTCTCCTTTTTAAGTAACTCAAGAAATATATTCCCAATCTTATCCTTTATAATATCCCTGACAACCCTGTATTCTTCCATGGATCTCCCCATGGGATCAGGCACATCCTCTTCTTCCCTTAATATCTTTATTTTTGAATCAGCTTCCGGCAGCATGCTTAAAACAGAACTCCTGTGCCTGCGCTCCATAACAAAAATAAGGTCTGATCTTTTTAATAATTCAGGTGTTATTGTCTTGCCTTTATGAGAAGAGACATCTATTGTTTCCTCTTTCATGACCTCTATAGTATTCGCCGCTGCCCTGATACC
>JAHIUV010000175.1 GCA_018817035.1 Candidatus Omnitrophota bacterium
GCTATCAGGTGGAGAGGTCAACTGGCTGAAAATGCCAAGTCGCTCGCGTCAAGCCATGTATTTCCGGAAATGAACCATAATGAGATAGTGGGATGGGATTTTCCTAAAGAGGTCTTACGAGAAACAAAAGTCATTATGCTGCGTGACAGTAATGACCACCCCAGGACGCAAAAGCGCATAGAAATCTCCAAAGCTATTATAAAACGTTCGGGCGCGGGGATATTTGAAATAGAAAGAAAAGGGCCTTCTCTTCTTGCCAGGCTTTTTTCTATTATATATATAGGTGATTTTGTAAGTTTTTACCTTGCTATATTGAATAATGTGGATCCTACGCCGGTTAAACAAATAGATTATTTAAAGAACGAAATGGTTAAGAAATGAAAGTACTGCTTTTGGCCGCCGGATACGCTACGCGGCTTTATCCACTGACTAAAAATAAGCCCAAGCCTCTTTTACCTGTAGCTGGTAGGCCTGTCCTGGAGTTTATCCTGGATCTGGTCGAGCCGATAAAGGCGGTGGATGAGATATTTGTAGTCACTAATAAAAAATTCCACGCTGATTTTGAGGATTGGAAGGCCGGTTATAAAGGTGTTAAAAAAATATCTATCGTAAATGACGGGACTTTGACCAATGACGACAGGATCGGCGCTACGGGTGACATAGATTTTGTCATAAAAGAAAAGGATATAAAGGATGACCTGTTGGTCTTGGCCGGCGACAATATATTCAAAACAGGCCTGGCGGATTTCATGAGTTTTGCGTCATCTAAAAGGCCTTCGATATCCATAGGCCTTTATGACGTAAAAGATCTTGAGCTCGCTAAGAAATATGGTATTGTTTCTGTCGACAGCGATAACAAGATAAGGGACTTCAGGGAAAAGCCGAAGGAACCTACGTCTACGCTTGCCGCGGAATGCCTCTATTTTTTTCCTAAAGAGAAAATAGGCATAATGAGGGAATATTTAAGTGTTGGCGGAGTAAAGGACGCTCCCGGATATTTCCTGGAATGGCTTTATAAGCGAGAAGCGGTTTTTGGTTATGTTTTTGAGGGAGATAACTGGTTTGATATAGGTGATATGAGATCCTATGAAGAGGCAAATAGGATATTTAAACAGGAGGCATAAATGCCAAAAGGAAAATATTTTTTTACTTCAGAATCTGTATCGGAAGGTCACCCTGATAAATTATGTGATCAGGTATCGGACGCTATACTCGATAGTGTTTTAAGCCAGGACCCCACAGGACGCGTGGCGTGCGAAACCTTTGTGACAATGGGCCTTATAATAGTGGGAGGCGAGATCACTACCACATCCTATGTGGATGTTATCAACGTAGCGAGGAATGTGGTTAAGGATATAGGATATACGCACCATAAATACGGGATGGACTATCAAACGTGCGCTGTTTTAAACGCCATACATTCTCAATCTCCTGATATCGCCCAGGGCGTGGACACCGGAGGCGCGGGAGATCAGGGTATGATGTTCGGCTATGCCTGCGACGAGACGCCTGAACTTATGCCTTTACCCATAATGCTCGCGCATAAACTGGTAAAGAGGATGGCTGATCTGCGTAAAGGCAATGTTTTAAAATATCTTGGGCCTGACAGCAAATCGCAGGTAACTGTCGAGTACAAGGACGGTGTTGTTAAAAGGATCCAGTCTGTCGTGCTCGCGTCCCAGCATACTGAGGAGATACTTGATAAGACAGGTGAGCGCATAACCGAAAAATCCAGAAAAGAATTAATAGAAAAAATAGCCAGGCCTATACTGGGAAAATTAGCTGATGATAAGACAGAATATTATGTCAACCAAACAGGTAAATTTTTAATCGGCGGGCCGCAGTCGGATACAGGAATGACGGGAAGGAAAATAATCGTCGATACCTATGGCGGGACTGTTTCGCACGGAGGCGGCGCTTTTTCAGGAAAAGACCCCACAAAGGTAGACCGTTCGGCGGCTTACATGGCGAGGTATGTGGCTAAAAATATTGTCGCCGCGGGAATAGCCAAACAATGCGCCATACAGCTTGCTTATGTAATAGGAAAAGCAGAGCCGCTGGGCTTGCTTGTGGAAACCTATGGCATGGGCAAGATCTCGGATGAAAAAATAGTCGGCCTGATACGGGAACATTTTGATCTGACGCCCAGAGGGATAATAACCGAGCTGGACCTGTTGAAGCCGATCTATAAAAAGACAGCCGCGTATGGCCATTTTGGAAGAGAAGAAGAAGGTTTTACCTGGGAAAGAAAAGATAAAGCAAAGCTTCTGAAAAAAGCAGCTCATATAAAGTAAGCATACAGTGTTCGAGGCTTAGCCTCGCACACTGTGAAGTCAACAGGTGTAAAGGAGCAGAAGATGCCCAATAAAGACAGGGATTATAAAATAAAGGATATTAGCCTTGCTGATTTCGGCAGAAGAGAAATAGAGGTCGCCCAGCATGAAATGCCCGGGCTTATGGCTGTTCGCGAAAAGTATGCCAAGAGCAAGCCTCTTTCCGGAGTAAGGATAATGGGTTCCCTGCACATGACTATTCAGACAGCGGTTCTCATAGAGACACTTGTTGATCTTGGCGCTGATGTCAGATGGGCGAGCTGTAATATATTTTCCACGCAGGATCACGCTGCCGCGGCTATCGCTAAGTCCGGTATACCTGTTTTCGCGTGGAAAGGCGAGACGCTTGAGGATTTTTGGTGGTGTACGGAGCAGGCTATCATTTTTCCCGGAGAAAAAGGCCCTCAGCTCGTGGTAGATGATGGCGGAGACGCTACCTTGATGATACATCTTGGCCTTGCCGCTGAAAAAGATCCGTCTGTTCTTGATAAAAAGCCGGGCGGAGAGGACGAAGCCGAGCTTATAAAGTTATTAAAAAAGACATTAAAAAAAGACCCGCATAAATGGAGCAGGATAGCCAAAGACTGGAAGGGCGTTTCCGAAGAGACTACTACCGGCGTTAACCGTCTTTATCGGATGATGAAAAAAGGAGATCTACTGGTTCCCGCCATAAACGTGAACGATTCTGTGACTAAGTCAAAGTTTGATAATCTATACGGCTGCAGGGAATCCCTGGTGGACGGCATTAAAAGGGCGACCGATGTAATGATAGCCGGTAAAGTCGCCGTAGTGTGTGGTTATGGCGACGTCGGAAAAGGGTCTGCTCATTCCTTGGTGGGGCTTGGCGCGAGAGTCGTTGTTACCGAAATAGACCCTATATGCGCTTTACAGGCCGCTATGGAAGGGTTTCAGGTAGCTACTTTAGAGGATATCCTGGACGTCGGTGATATATACGTAACGGCTACAGGCAATAAAGACGTCATCAGGATAGAGCACATGAAAAAAATGAAGGACCAGGCCATAGTATGCAATATCGGGCATTTTGACAACGAGATACAAGTCGCTTCCCTTGAAAAATACCCAGGCATTAAAAAAATAAACATCAAGCCTCAGGTGGATAAATATGTTTTTCCTGAGGGCAAAGAGATATACCTGCTGGCTGAAGGGAGATTGGTAAATCTTGGCTGCGCTACGGGCCATCCGTCATTTGTCATGTCTAATTCTTTTACTAACCAGGTCCTTGCCCAGTTGGATCTATGGAAGAATAAAGATGTATACAAAAAGACGGTCTATAGGTTGCCTAAATATCTTGATGAGGAAGTCGCAAGGCTTCACCTGGATAAGATAGGGGTAAATCTTACCAAGCTTACAAAAGAGCAGGCCGATTACATAGGAATACCTATAAAAGGCCCGTATAAACCCGAACATTATCGTTATTGATTTAATTCTTTATCAGGATAATCCCTATAAAACAGAATATGACATTCGCGAGATGGGCTGATATATAGGCGGGCAGCATTCCGCCTTTTCCCAGGGCTATGCATATCGCCATCACGGCGTAGTACACGAATCCTATTACGACTCCCGTGCCTACTCCCATGATCGCGGCGGTCTTTCCCCTGCGTTTTATCTTCATGGCAAACGCCGCGCCTATCAGTATGATCACCAGGCTGGTAAAAGGAAGACTTGTTTTCTGCTGCAGGTCCACGCGCAGGCGGTTGATTATTTCCGGGGAAGAGGTGCCGGAGAAATTTTTGACATAATCTGACAGGTCTTTAAAGTTCATGAATTCATAATTTGTGCCCTTTGATATCAGTTCTTCAGGACTTTCCATAATAAAGTCCTCATTTTTTAAAAAGAGAGGACTGCCTGCCACTGTCCCGTCATCTTTAAGTCGGTATATAAGGATATCCGAAAATGTCCATATGCCGTCGGACCATTTTCCTTCCTGCGCGCTTACTTTCTCCATCACGTGGCCGTTTTTGTTTTGCTTGAGGATAGTGATGTTTTTAGCGAGTTTTTCCCCGGAGTAGTAATTTTCTATGAATATAAGGTCGTTATTTTTCCCGTACAGCGCGATATTATTTATAGGCCTGCCGCTTTCTTTATCATCATCCGAACCTTTTTTTTCTATATAGTTTTCTTTTATGTATTGGGCGTTTTTCATGCCGAGCGGCATGACTTTTTCGGAAATAGCGAATATCGCGATGCTTATGGCCAAGCCTATGTATATAAAAGGCAGTAATACCCTGGACATACTGATGCCTGCTGCCCTCATTGCCGTTATCTCATCATGTTTATTCAGGGCGCCTATGACGTATATGGTCGATATAAGGCTGGCTATGGGAGCGGTATTTATTACTATGAAGGATATCATCGAAAAATAGTATTCCTGTAATATCAGTACAGGTATACCGCGTTTCAATATCTCGTCAAGATGCCCGAATAGGTCTATTATTATGTAGAGAAAAATGAAAAGGGCAAGGCAATAGAAGAAAGGCCCTAAGAAATTTTTAACTATGTACTTATCCAGTATCCGCATATTTTTAGTTTTAAGACTCTACGGTCTTTTTTAAAAGTATTATGCCGACCGCTGCCAGTATGATATTCGGCATATACATCCATAACGCGATCGCGCGGCCCGTATGTAATGAAATAGCCATTCCTCCGGCCATCAGCAGATAATACGCTACTATGACAGCCAGGGCTATGGCGAACTGGACTGTTTTTTCGCCGCGCCTTACGAATATCCCCAGAGATATCCCCATGATAATAAATACCAGGCTCGCGAAGGATATGGATATTTTTCTGTGAAACTCCGCTATTAAAGCAGGGGTATCTATGTGATGCTTTCCGAGTTTTCTGATTTCGTCTTTTATTTCCCGAAAGTTCATTTCCTTGGGTTTCTTTGACAGGTATTCTCCGGGAGATAGATTTTTGTCTATGTGCAGAGTAATATAGTAAGTCTTAAAGTTCAGTTTGTAAAAATTTATGGGATTTTTAGGATTTGGTTCATCGCTTGTGCCGTCCATCAATTTTAATTTTAGCGCGTTTTGATGTTCCAGTATTATAAATTCGCCTTTTTTCGCTATTATAGTCCTTGTAGGGCGGTCTTCCTGGATCTGGTATATGCGGATCCCTTTTAATTTGTTACCGTCTATCCCCTGTATGTAGATTATATAATTGTTAAAATTTTTTATGAACGTTCCGGATTCAAGATAAGCGGCCGGGTTTTTTACGCCTATATCCTTTACGATCTTTCTGGACGCGAAGTGCGACTCCGGCAGGATCTTATTATGCAGTATTATGGAAAAAAGACTCAACACGACGCCGGCTATTATTAACGGCATCGAAAGCCTGTAGAGATTAATGCCGTGCGCCCGCATCGCGGTTATCTCGTTATCAGAGGACATTCTGCCGAACACTATCAGTGTCGCGCTTAGCGTGGACATGGGTATAGTGTAGCTCAGGAGAAAAGGGATCAGGAATAGGAATATCTTGCCCACCAGCATGATGTCCACGTTTTTATTGATGACAAGGTCAGCCAGTTTTATAAGGTTTCCCGCGACCATGGAGAACGTGAAAATAAGGAGGGAGAAGAAAAACATTATTGAGATCTCTTTGATCAGGTATATCCTGAGTATTTTCATGTCAGCCTGTCTCCACGCGCCAACGTCAGGACCTCTATGTGTCCTGAAGACGCTTTTTTAAGAGCCTTCGCGCATTCATTGACGGTGTTTCCCGATGTGAAAAGGTCGTCCACGAGCAGTATGTTCTTATTTTTTATCTCAGATTTTTTATTATTATTTACGGAAAAGCTTTGCTTTACGTTCTCTATTCTTTCCCGTCGCGAAAGCCTGCTCTGCGAAGCAGTGTTCCTGGTTTTCTTCAGGACTTTCGCGGAATGCCTGCAGTTCAGGATTTTTGCTATTTTTCTCGCCAGGACGTCAGAAGCGTTTATTTCTCTTTTGAATAATTTTAACGGATGCATGGGGATCGAGAGCACGATGTCGGCTTCTTTTCCGATAGCGTGTTCTTTTATAAAACCCGCGGCTAATTCCGTGAAGTCATTGGAAAGAGACAGCCTGTTCTTATATTTAAATTCATGTATCAGGTTTTTTATTATCCCGTCATAGTGAAATACCGACAGCGCCCGGTCAAAATAAAGTTTTTCTATCATGCAGTAGGCGCAGATATTATTAGTTTTTGAGTTTGTGGATATCTGCCTGCCGCATTTGGCGCAGAAGGGAGGAAGCCTTTTTTTGATCTTTTTTTGGCAATTCCCACAGATGCCCCTGTCCCATGAAGCTGTTTTTTCTCCGCATGCGAGGCATTGAGCCGGATATAAAAGATTGATAATTAAAGGGAACATATAGCATAAATATAGCATAACGGATATTTAAAGTCAAAACGTAATAGATGCATCCCGTAACCGGTGAGTTATCAGGGGTACTGTAAAGCTTTTCCCGCGTGTAAATATTCTTCGGGCGGAGCCCTTCGACTACGCTCAGAGAGTTCTCGACTCGTTTCACTCGCTCGAACAATATTGATATGCACTACCCGTCAACTAACCGATTATAATCCATGCTTAAATAATCTGTAATACAAAATTGCTTAACATTTTATTTGTTTTATGCTATATTGTCCAAGGTATGGATAATATAGATGAAAAAATAAGGAACATTGAGGAGTGGAACGCTGAGCGCGGGGAGATAAAGCCTATTATTGATATCGCGGTTGAATATCATAATAAGGCGCGGGCTGAAGCGCACTGGAAGAATTATACCCAGTCCTCGGATTTTTACAAGGCGGCGATTGAAAATTACAAGAAAGCGTTAAACCTGAGCCCGCGGTATTATCTTCAGGACCTTCTTGACAGGGTAGACCATGTCATAGAAGAACATATTAACAATGTTTTTAATTTGAAGACAGAGGGTGAGACCCTTAAGACTGAAAAGGGCATACAGGACTTTGTAGAATTTATAGAGCAGTTAAAGCACGAAGAAAAGAGTTATTTGGACTTATACGACATAGCGCGTATTTTTTTGAAGATAGGGGACCTTTATCGCGATGAAGGCGATTTTGATAAGGCGTATGGGTTTTACAATAGGGCCATAAGTGTTAACTGCGGCAGGCCTTTCGTAAATCGCGACGCCTATTTTAAATCCGCCAGGATACTTTTTGACCAGAAGAGATATAAAGAGGCGCTGGTGGATTTTTTAGCTGTTTTATCGTTTGACAGGGAAAATAACGAGATAATCGCTTATATAGTGGATTGCCTGAAGTTCCTTAAGATACTGAAATACAAGGATAGGTTTCTCGCGGCCACTCCTAAAGAAGCGACAAAGTTGATCATGGAGGTTTTATGATGGACAAAAGAAGATACCCGAGATTTGAATTAAAGGTCGACGCGAAGTACAATATTTTGAGTTCTGAGGAAACCTTAAAAGGCGGTATGACCAGGAATATGTCAGCGGAAGGCATATGTTTTGAGTCTGAAGAAAGAATAACTCCCGGCAGCCATGTGAACCTTGAAGTAAACCTGGGAGATAAGATGGAGCCTGTCTCTCTTTTGGGAGAAGTCAGATGGTCCCAGGAACTGGTCAAACAAAAAAAATTCATCAATGGCGTAAAACTGATAGAGGTACCAAAAACAGACGAAGCCAGATTTTTAAAATATTACTGCGACAGAATGGTAGAGAAACTTTCGGGATATTTAAAGATGTAAGTTTTGGCTATATCCTGAAACAAATTCTTGTCGCGATCCTTCACGAGATAGAATAAATCCTAAATGAAGAAGAAAATCTATATTCGTACTTTCGGATGGCCGATGGCCGGGTTATAGTAAGTCGATGATGTCACTCGCCGCGGCGCTGGTGGAGTAGGCCCGGCTGTCATCCCCGCGGAAGTGGGGATCCATAAATGTCCACTACCACGAAATGTCCATTCACCAGTGGACATTTCGTTTTATAATACATTTACATTTCGCAGAGGTAGTTCTTGGAGCCATTTCCGCAGCTTTTTGATGGAAAAGGAGTTATTGAGGTACCCTTCGCCGCATATTAAAAAACTGCAGACAAGATTACCTATAATGTTCACTTTTTGCTAATGTTCACTACTTAGTGAACATTAGGCCGTTAACGACCAGCAGACCCAAAAATCATCTTGACATAATGTCGCAATTATAATATATTATTTTCGACACTTAAAAGGGGCATATCATGCAAACTATTGTGGATAAAATAAAAAACGACATCTATAAACAGAAGCGGGGATTTGTATTTACCAAGTATCGTTTCTTTGATTTAGGGAATCCCAAGACAATTTCTAAAGTGTTGGAGCGTATGGTTGAATCAGGTGAAATCAGACGTATTGCCCGAGGAATATATGATTATCCGAAAAAACATCCGGAATTTGGTAATATTCCACCTGATCCGAATAAAATTGCTGACGCGCTGGCTGAAAAGGATAATCTTAAAATCCAGCCGTCAGGAGCGTATGCCGCGAACTTGCTCGGTTTATCCGATCAGGTACCGGCAAAATATGTTTTTTTAACGGATGGACATTCCCGGACGGTTCAGGTTGGTAAACTAAATATTAAATTAAAAAAGACCACTCCTAAAAATATGGCGACGGCCGGGCGTATTAGCGGACTGGTCATTCAGGCTTTGCGTTATATGGGCCAGAAAAATGTGGATGATAGGGTTATAAATATCTTAAATAGAAAATTATCAGATACAGACAAGAAAACGCTTATGGCTGATCTTCGTTACGCTCCGGCTTGGATCGATAAGGTGTTACGAAGATTAAATGAAAAGTAGAGGTGCACTTTGAATAAAAAAGAATTTATCACTAATTACGGAAAAAATCATCGCTATTTTAGTTTTTCAGAAATTGTAAAAGCATCTGGGGTAAGCAAATCTCTTGCAAAGAAATATCTTTATGAATTAAAGAAATCGGGCGATATATTTTCGGCCGGTAGGGGGATATACAGTTCTGTTTCAAAAACATTTTTAATAGAAGAAAAGAGCCGTGTAAAAGAAATTCGTCAGATGCTTTCAAGGGAATTCCCTGAGCTTGATTTTATTATTTGGAATACTCTTTCTTTTCAGCCGTATTATCATCACCAGCAGACCCACAATATCACTTTCGTAGAAGTGGAATCTGACGCTATTCTACCGGTTTTTAATAAAATATCCAAAAGCTATAGGTATGTTTTGGTTGAAAAGGCAAGCCGCATTGCACCAAAGAACTTTGATATAACCAAAGATCCCATTGTAATAAGGCTATTGGTCAAACGTTCTCCGCGGCAAGGGCATGCCGCGACTTTAGAAAAAATGCTGGTTGATTTGTTTGTTATAAAAGATAAGTACTACACTATGCCGAACGCCGATTATTGGGAGCTATGGTCAAGTCTGGACAGTTTTTATCGAATTAATGTGACAGATATTATTGCATATGCCAAAGCTCGTAGATACTTCGGCAGGCTATATTCACAACTTATTGAAAATGAAGAGTTTGAAGAGGTAACTTTCTCCGCATATTTAAAAGATGCGGCAAAGGTCACCCGCAAAAAGGGGAGTCATGGCAAAGCGAATTCTTAATTTTGATCAATTGGAAGCATTGCGGAAAGAGACGGGCTTTAAAGATCCGGGTATATTCGAGAAGAGTGTTTATGCGTTTAACCTGTTGAGTGATATTTTAAAAGCTTATCCGGACCTTGTGTTTAAAGGTGGAACGTCGATGCTTTTACATATTTATCCGCCTGTAAGGCTATCAATTGATATTGATATTTTGCTTCCCCTTAAAGAAAAAGAGGGACTTTCTAAAAAATTGGAACTTGTATCTCAGAATTCAGAATGGTTTGAAGGAATTGAGGAAAATAAGCGCATCGGCAAAAAGATTCCTAAAGCGCATTTTAAATTTGCTTTTACTTCACATTTTTCTAAAGTTCCGCAATACATATTGCTGGATGTTGTTTTTACAGATTCTCCTTATGACAAATTGGTTCGTAAGGATATTAAAGATAACCCTATGGCTTTTTCGGGAGCAAAAGGTATCGTGAAAATTCCTTCAGTCGAAGGACTTTTCGGAGATAAGTTGACAGCCATCTCACCTAAAACTGTAGGAATTTCTTTAGAAGATCGCAACATGGAATTTGTAAAACAGGTAATTGATTTAGGGGAACTTTTTAATGTGATAGAGGATACCAAAGAGTTGAATTCAGCGTTTCGGAAGACTCTTTTTGTTGAGAATGGTTTCAGGGGAGAGCATTATGCTCCAGATGATGTCTTTGACGATATTATGGATGTTGCCTTCAAGTATTCACAATCGCTACTTAAAGGGGGCGATAATAGCTTTGAGGAAATCAATCTTATTAATGAGGGGAATACGAGAGTTGTAAATCATCTAAGAGAAAGATTGCGTCCGGAAGATATCAAAATCGCTTTTTCTCGAATTGTTTACACCATCAGTCTATTGCGCGGCACTAATGAAGGAAGTTTAATAAAAAAAGTTGATATGGATATAGTAAAAAATTATGTGTTTCCGGAAAAGTTTAGAAATCTTGAGCGACTTAAAAAATTTGTTCCTGAAGCATATTTTTATTGGACTATGGGCGTTGGAAAAAAGGAAAAATAAAACAATGAACTACTGGTGGACATCGGATTATCACTTTTTACATGCTAATATCATCAGATATTGCAACCGGCCGTTTGAGACGGTTGAGGAAATGAATGAAGTAATCATCCGCAAACATAACGAGAGGGTGAAACCCGAAGATACCGTATTTTTTCTCGGCGATTTTATCTTTAAAGGCGGGAAAGAAGGCGGAGAAGAACGCTACCGTGAGTTTGAGAGAAAGCTCAACGGTAAATTCATCTTTATCAAGGGCAATCACGATCGGAACAATAGTTTAAAGACTATTATAACGAAGATGTATCTCTATTATGGAGCGAAGGATATCTGCATGACGCACCGGGCTGAGGACGCTGATCCGAATGTACCATGGAATTTCTGCGGTCACGTTCATGAGAAGTACAAAGTCAAGCGTTTGAATGAAAAGTCTTTGGTTGTGAACCTTTGCGTTGAAGTATGGAATTATTCCCCGGTCACCTTTGATGAAATCGGTTCTGCTATTTCAGCGTTTAAGAAAGCAGAGAAAAAAGGCAAGCCGGTTGAGACGAATGGCTCATAATTGTTTTAAATAGCCAACAACCTGTTGGCTGAAGTGAAGAATAGAGAAGAAAAAAACGTATTCTTGCGTATTCTTGTACCGTTTTGACTCTCCCGTATCAATGTGTCCCCAATTTTATCTTCAATCTGTCCCAGGGGACACCTTGAAGCGTGATTCTACAGCAGATTGGTGAGGGAAATCTTAAACGGTACAAAAATAACATAAATCGTCCTGATTTAGTAAATCAGTTTGATCTTATAGTTTCGTCTGTTACAAATAATGAATTAAGATCACAATTAAACTTTTACTTCGCCCAGAATTTACCAAAACCAGAGTATACAAAAAAAGGTAAGGAAAAAGCCCCGAAGAAGCAAGATATTGTTACTGCTGTTAATGCTGTAATTCGCGAATATCCAGAATTGCTTGATCATTATATTAAATTTAAAGAAGATCATGGTGAGGACGCAAGATCTATCAGTGAGGAAAGAGTCGAAGAAATACACAACTTGTTTGTAGCAGA
>JAHIUV010000176.1 GCA_018817035.1 Candidatus Omnitrophota bacterium
CAAGAAGTGCTACGCAAAAAACAAATTACCCGTGAACAAGCCGCACAGAAAAAAGAATTAGCCAGGCAAAGGGCTCAGGAAAAGAAGCAATCCGCACTTGAAAAGAAACGTTTAGCCAGAGAATCTGCCAGGAATAAAAAAGAATTAGCCCGGCAAAGATCTCAGGAAAAGAAACAACTTGCCCGCGAAGAATCTAAGCAGGGAAAGGCCATGACCAGGCAGAAGGCGCTCCAAAAGAAACAATCTATCTTAGATAAGAAACGCCTTATTCGTGAACAAGCCGTGCAGAAAAAAGAATTAGCCATAAAAAGCGCTCAGGAAAAGAAGCAAGTCGTTCTTAAAAAGAAGCAACAGGCCAGGGAAGAAGCCAGGCAAAGAAAAACACTTGCCAGGCAGAGAGTCGAAGAGAAAAAAGAATTGTTACTTGAACAAAAACGTCTTTCTATAGGAGAAGCCAGGAATATAAAACAGCTTGCTATCCAAGACGCTCAGGAAAAGAAACAGGCTGCTCGTGATAAAAAGCGCCTAACCCACGAACAAGCCCTTCAAAAGAAACAGGATATATTAAAGGAAAGGCAATCAGTCAGGGAACAAAAATTAAATAAAAAGCAGGATGCCCTGGAAGAAAAGCGCTTTGCCAAAGAAGAAGCCCTTAAAGACAAAAAACTCGCGCGCGCCAAAAAAGAACTTTCCTTAAAAGAAGATATAAGTGAGTATATAGTAGTAAAGCGGAAGACACCGGGAGAGTTTTTTGAAGATGCTAATTATTTGGTATCCATTGAACAATATGAAGATGCCGTAGCTTTATATAACTACACCATAGACATTACTAAAAATAAGGCATTGAGAAAAGAAGTAATAAGGGCAAAGAAGAAAACCCTGAAGACTATAAAAAATCAAGAGGCCATTGAAGAAAAAAGTCCTGCCCGCGAAGAAGCCCAAAGAAAAAAAGAATTAAAGAAGCAAAAAACTGAGCAAAGAAAACAGGCTGCCCTTGAAAAGAAGCGCCTTGTCAGGGAAGAAGCCAAACAGAAAAAAGAACTCGCCAGGCAAAGATCTCAAGAAAAGAAACAGGCCGCCCTTGAGAAAAAGAGACAGGCCAGGGAACGGACCCAGGAAAGAAGACGGCTTAAACTCGAACGCCGCAAAAACAGATGATAAAGAAAAAATATAGTTATTTACTGGTATTTTTATTGACCCTGACTACCCTGCTATATGGTTCTCCGCGCGTATCCTTTGCTCAGTCCGAAGATGACAGTGCTGAGATAAAGGCGCTGATAGAAGAAATGCGCAGTCTAAGGCAAAAAGTTTCCGAAATAGACGCGTTAAAACAAAAGCTAACTGAACTGGAAAATAAAGTAGATATTCAGCAGAGGGTAATAGAACAGCAGAGAAGCGTGCTTGAAAAAGTAGAAGGTTTGCCTGAGATCAAAAAAGCCCTTGCTCCTCCCGAACCAAAGATCCTGATAAAAAAATTCGTGCTTAATGAGGTCAATCTATTTAGCCCTGAAGACTTTAAGCCCATACTGAAAAAATACTATGATAGAGAATTGACAATGACTGACCTGAAGAATATTGCCGAACAGATAACCCAGTATTATCGCAGTAAAGGCTATATAAATACCGTAGCTTATGTCCCGGCGCAGGAGATAGTGGATAATACGGCTGAGTTCAGGATAGTGGAAGGAAGAGTCGGGGATATAAAGGTAGAGGGCGGTGAATATTATAAGGCAAAGACCATAGAGCCTAAAGTCCTGATAGAAAAAGGCCAGGCATTGAATTATGAGGAATTAAATGAAAACCTAAGGCGCATAAATAAGCAGCCTGATAGGACAGTAGAAGCGTTCCTCCAACCGGGTAAAGAAGAAGGTACCTCTGATATTCTGTTAAAGACAAAAGACGAGAGGCCATGGCACATTAACATGGATTATACTAACAGAGGTACTAAATATACGACCACGAATCGTTTCGGCATAGGTTTTACCCATAATAATTTGCTTGGCCACAATGATATCCTGTCAACTAAGTTTCGCATAGGCGAAGACTCTGATATATACTCATTCAGCGGGGATTATAATATTCCTATAAATAGATATGATACCCGCCTGGGAGCTTACGGGGCATTCAGTAATGCTGAAATAGGCGACCAGTTCAGCGTCCTTAATCCTGAAGGCAAAGCTGCTGTTTACGGGATATATTTATCTCATCCTTTAATAAACGAGGATTTTGACAATTTTACTTTGGAGTCAAATGTTATAGCCGGATTTGATTCAATAAGCATCTGGAATAATATATTAGGAAATGAAAGCAGCCACGATGAACTCCGTGTAGCAAAATTAGGGATAAGTTTTGATGAAAAAGACAGCGCTGGTAGGACATTCCTGTCAGAGAACATAAGAGTAGGCATATCTGATTTTCTCGGGTCTATGGAAACTCATAGTGAAGAATCCAGCCGCCTGGACGCGAACAGCGAATTTATAAAGAATACAGGTTCATTGACAAGGATCACGCGTTTGCCCATGTCATCATACCTAGTCAACAGGGTGAATTATCAGATCACTACGGATCCCCTGGTATCCAGCGAACAGTTTGTCATAGGCGGCGTGGATTCTGTAAGAGGTTATCCTGAGAATGAATATTTCGGGGATTACGGCATAACCGCCAGTTTTGAATTAAGGACCCCGGCGTTCCTTTTGCCGAGTTTTATGAGGAGCGCTCCCAAGGAAGACGGGGCGTCCAAACTGATAGATACTCTTCAGTTTATATATTTCGTGGATCTGGGAGAAGCCAGTCTTAAGAGCCCGCGCGTGGGAGAAGACGCTGACGCTTATTTAGTCGGCGCCGGTGTCGGGCTTAGGTTTAACATGATAAATAACCTGAGCGGCAGGCTGGACTGGGGCTTTCCCATGAATACAGAGCCAAGCGACGATTCTTCAAGTACACTGCATATCGGCTTAGGGTATGAGTGGTAATATAATATAGAGGTAAAATAATATGACAAAAATAGTCTGGTTAAATAAGATTTTTAGGACCACTCTTGCCACATTATTTTTTACATATTACCTGATCTTGCCTGATACTAACGCGTTCGCGGGTAACCTTCCCGAAGATCCTGATGTTAAAATAGGAGACCCCTCTATATCATCTTCTGACACAGAAATGACCATTGATGCCGGTAACTATGACAAGACCTGGATAGATTGGCAGGGTGGTTTTAATATAGCGGCCGGTAATACTGTAAATAACATAGGCCCATCCCTTTCCGCGGCAATACTCCATAATGACGTAAGCGGCGCTATCTCTGACATACAGGGTGCTCTTAACGGCAATTGCCAGGTATTCCTTTTAAATCCCAGCGGTATATTATTTTCTCCTACGGCTCAGGTGAACGTAGCGGGATTAGTCGCGTCGACACTGATGATGAGCCAGGATGATTTTCTTGCCGGAAATTATGCTTTTAGCGGAGATAATGACCTGGCTACAGTGGTCAATGCCGGTGACATAACCGCGACTAACGGAGGAGATATCACTCTTATAGGCGGAGCAGTCCAAAACCTCGGCACTATAAGAGCTGACCTTGGCACAGTAAATCTGGCAGCGGGAAAAGGAGTTACCTTAAATATAAGCGGAGACGGCTCTATACAGGCTGTTGTGAGTGAAGCAATACTTGATAACGTATATGACCAGGACGGCGACAGGGTAGCCGTAGGCGTTGAGAACCTCGGCACGATCAGCGCTAACGGAGGAAGCATATATATAGAGGTAGAGGCTGTCCAGGATGTATTTGACACATTGGTCAACCAGGAAGGTGTTATCCGCGCCGGTTCAATGGTGGAGCGCGACGGGAAGATAGTCTTGGTTTCAGCTTCGGAAGGCATAATACAGAATACCGGAACTATGGATGTTTCAGGAATCGAAAATGGCGCTTCAGGCGGGGAAATAGAGATGACCGGAGATGTAATCGGTCAGTTTGGCGAAATCCACGCAGATGGTATGGGTGAGGCAGATGGCGGCAATATTGATATCTATGCGAAAAATATAGTTGCTTTAAACGAGGTTAGTTTGACTACCGCAAATGCCGGTAGTATAGGTGACGGCGGAACAGTTACTGTTTTTTCGCCTGACACAGCTTTATTCTGGAACGGCGCATTAATTGAGGCAAGAGGCGGAAGCCAATCAGGTAATGGCGGTTTTGTTGAGGTGTCGGGGCTTGAAAATGTATATGTAAGAGGTATGGTTGATGCAAGCGCATCAAGTGGAATAGCCGGAACATTCCTGATAGATCCTACTGATATAACAATTCAAAGCGCAGCTGGTGACATAGATGGGGATGTAGACGGCACTTATACTCCCAGTGCTAATACCAATACCATAAGTGACGGTGCAATTGAAACTTTGCTTAATGCAGGTACAAGCGTAGTGATTAGTACAGTAAGCGGTTTTTCTGGCCCTGGCGGTGGTGATATAACTCAAAATGCTGATGCCTCTATTGGTTTTACAGGTGCCGGTGGAGCGGCTACACTTGGCTTAACAGCTGAAAGTGATATAGTTTTAAATGGAGGGATAACAGCAGCAGGTAATACATTAGGAGTAACACTTGCTGCTACTGGAGCCGTAGATATAAATGCTGCAATCGGTACTAATGGTGGAACTTTTGCCTCGTCAGGCACCACCTTTGATAATACCGGTGGCGCGATTACTACGGGTGGCGGCACGGTTGACATAACTCATTCAGGAGCTATTACTATCGCCGCAGATATTACTTCCACCGACGCGGCAATTTCTATTGCTAATACCACAAGTGATATACGTATAACTCATTCAAGTGGAACAATAGATGCAGGCACGAGTACTGTAACCTTACGTGCTGATGACATGACTTTAGGAGGCACATCTATTATTGGTAACGGTGGAATTAATATTTATACAACAGATGCCGATACGATTATTCAGCTGGACACTACTGAGGAAATTGCGGAACAACTTGAGTTGTCAGCGGCAATGTTGCAGACATTATCCTCAAGCGGAACAGTCACAATAGGTGAAAATGGCGTTAATAGTGGTGCCATTCAAGTAGGCGGCGCAGCTACAAATTTATCAGGCGAAACATTTTCGCTTACACTTGCAACCGAGGGAGCGATTGATGATGTAACAGGCAGTTCTAATGTTATTACACTTGCTAATGGCAAGACTTTTACCCTTGATGCCGGGACATCGATTGGCGCTACAAATGCAGTTAATACCGCGGCAACTATAATAAACGCCGACGCAGGAAGTAGTAATCTTACTCTTACAAATACAGGCAATGTGACAGATCTTCAGCTTAATGCCAATTCC
>JAHIUV010000177.1 GCA_018817035.1 Candidatus Omnitrophota bacterium
CAACACAAAGTTCCTGCCCAAGACAAGGCTGACCTGTTCTGATTCTATTTCCTTATTTTTTTCATTATAGGAGAGCATTTTCAGGACAATGAATATGCAGCTGTCATAGTCCTCAAATTTGGGGCGCTGGGTGGTATTTACTATATCCTCCGGTATAAGAGGATGCAAATCATAGCATTTGCCTATATTCTCTATAAGCCCTGTATCATGTATCCCATCTATATTTATCCACGAGACAGTTTCAGTATTTTTAAAATCTATACATTTCTCAGCGCCATCAAGTATCTTTTCTTTAATCTGGGACGCGTCATAATCGATCACGGATATTTTAACTTTAGCAGTCCTCTCCTCGCCCACATGAACAACAGCCCCCGGAGCAAGGCCCGGCATATTCGATACTCTTTTGGGACGTTTCAACATTTTAAACCTCCCTCAATAAGCGTTATTTTTCTTATTTATATCAAAAATCAACAATGTCGATGGCAGAACACATTTAAAAGTGCTCTGAAAATTTAGCTCTTGACAACGCTTGTATACATAGTATAATTTATATTGTATCACGATGAGAGGTTAGCCAAAGGGTTCCGTCCCGAGGTAATACCTCTCTTTTTTTATCTCTTCTTATATTCCAATTTATTCTTCAGGCCATTCATAAAAAGCATATGCGGAGCAAATTTTCTTAATAAAGATGAGAAGTCGTGCTGATTAGGGATAATAAGCTTTAACAATTTATTTTGTTTTTCAAAATATTCTATTAAGCAGTAAAAATCACCGTCTCCGGAAGCTATGACAGCTTTATCATAATTTGAATATTCTATCATTGCGTGAAGAACTAACTCAGAATCTATGTTCCCTTTAGGCTTTCCGCTCGGCAAGATTAAAGTCGGTTTAAAAATTAAAATATATCCATACTTTTGCAGCGCAGTATAAAGACTTTCGTTTGTAGCAATGTAGCCTATAAAGATAAACGCCTTAGTAACGCCATACTTATCCTCTAAATACTTCCTAAATCTCCTGAAATCAAGTTTCCAGCCCTGATCCTTAATAGAAAGATTTAAATTCTGGCTGTCAATAAACGCGTAGTTATTTCCTTTATTTTTCATATGTTATATTTTACCCTATAACTCAAAGTTCTGCTATAGAATTGTCATTCCCGCGCTGTCCGCCTCTGGCGAAAAAGCGGGAATCTCCTAAAAATCCCTCAACGCCTTTTCCAATGTCCTCTCCGCAATATGAAACCGCCTAACGATCTCCTCCTGCGGCACCGAATCTAAATCCTTCCCTTCTTTCTCCAAAAGCGCTTTTATCATAAGCAGGAACTTAAGCCTCTGGGGAATTTTTTTATTATAAGAGCTAATAACGCCCGTCTCTATCACAACGCTCTCACCTGACACAGGCAACATCATTATATGCGCGTCACTCGCATGATAAAACTCTACCTCTATTAAGTTATACCTATCCTGTAGCGTCCGTAATGCCTTTATCATCTGGCACCTGAGTGCCTCATCATCCCATGACACCGGCAACCCCAGCCCCAATCCCGCATCCTCTAAATTCAGGAAAAACTCATCCCCTGTCATTGCGAGGAGTCCGCCCGGGGCGGACGACGAAGCAATCTCACCCACAGGTTGTCTAGTCTGGCTATACGCAAGCAGTATCAAATAAAGATCCATCACCCTCCGGTCACTCGCCTTAAGCATCCCGGGAAAATACTTCTCATCCTCCAGTAAAGCCTTTTTAATCTCTATTCTTTCAATAATACTATCGAGATAAAGAGGCATTCTTTCCCTGTTTCCGTTATTCTCTTTTTCCTTCTGTATCCTATAAATATTCTCTAACCTAGCAATCTTCTCCTCCGCCAGCCCGGGTGAATCAATGAGCGTTGCTGACTCAAAGTTATTCTTGAAGGCTACAATACTCCAGTTCATACTACCTTCAACCACATAACGCTTGTCTACAATAATAACCTTATCATGCATCCTGCGCCCCTTCGGGATAAAATACACCTCACACCCCGCCTCTTCCAGCCTCCTAAACTCATCATCACCCACGATATCTTCATAACTAACGTCCGGAAACTTAGTATTCAAATAAATCCTAACCTCCACACCCCGAGCTTCAGCCTCCACTAAATCATTCAAAAGCATCTTAACAGGATTATTAGCCTCTAACTGCGTACTGACATAATACATCCCCATGACCACCGACTCTTTGGCATTATCAATAAGCTCAATAACAGCCTTCTCATATTCCCGGTCAGATATATCGCTAACCTTGGCAGGATAAACCTCCCCGGAAAAACAAAAACCCCTACCGGTTACAGTAAGGGTTAATATAAAAACAGCTAATAAAATTTTAGATTTCAACCCATATCTCCATATTATGCCGCACATACCAAAATTCAAACCCTTGCCCTGCTGGATGGCAAGGACAAGGTTACGAATTGGTCAATGTGGTGGACCCGGTCATTACCAATTCGTAACATAGCAGAGATCCGGGCCCAGATAAAAATCCTCCCTGTCAAACACCCTCATTTATACCAGAAATTAGCCCAAAAAGCAACCGAATTACACTTATTGGGTATGTCATACAAAAAGATAGGCAAAATCCTAGGTATTGATCCCAAAACCGTAAAAAAAGCAATACTGTCATCCAACCTATCATCTCCGCGAAAGCGTGGATCTAAAAGAAAGGACTAACCCCATGCGCCTACCATTCGGCATCTATAACCTTATAAACCCAGAAAGATACATCTGGACCCAAGTCCGCATACTACACGAAACCGATAAAGCCATTCTTGTATATAATGGCCAAAAAACCTGGATTCCAAAGTCGCAGATATATGGGATAAAGTTGAGGAGAAATGTTTTTGAGGTTTATGTGAAAGAAAATATCGTTGGATAATTAACTATTGGCTCCTCGGACTAATCAATGTTGATAATACAAAAGTCAGCTGCATTACGTTGTTATATTTTTACTAAACCATTGTAATCACTCGAAGTTTCTTGGTATCCGGAATGCATTCAAGTGCCACCATTAATCTAATTGGCTCTTCGTTCTTTTTAACACTCTTTTCAATTAAGATATTAAACTTTGTTATGCCATGCTGTTTTATATGGGCAAGATTGTAAATATAGTTAGAAGATATCTTCTCTCTAATAAAATTTTCAATTTCTTCGCGTTCAAAATTTATTAACCCAGATTTCTTCATTCTTCCAGTTTTCTTTTCGACAAGATATGTCAGTTTTTTGTCTTCTAGTTCAATGTCAAAATCATCAATTGAAAGTATATTTTTAGATATAGCATTTAGTGAAAAGACAGCATCTCTACTGAATCCACCGAATACAGGCCTTTCGATTTTATACGAGAGGAACATTCCGAATAAGGAATCTTGCAGACTTAGGCACTTGTAACTGTTTTTCTCGAAAGGATAACCACTCATGTTTACATTTTCAATATTATCA
>JAHIUV010000178.1 GCA_018817035.1 Candidatus Omnitrophota bacterium
AACGACTTATCAAAATCAAACGGCGAGAGGTCAGGCTCGGGAAAATACCTGTAATCATGCGCTTCTTCTTTTGATCTCATTGACTCAGTAACGCCTCTGGCTGAGTCGTAAAGCCTCGTCTCCTGCGCGACCTTTTGCCCGCTTTTAAGCAACTCTTCCTGCCTGCTTTGTTCGTATTCCAGCGCGGCCTTGACACCACGAAATGAATTCATGTTTTTTATCTCGGCTTTTACGCCAAGTTCCTGTGAACCTAAGATCCTCAGGGAAATATTGGCGTCACACCTGAGGCTGCCCTCTTCCATGTTACAGTCAGATACGTCGATATATTGTAGGATAGATTTAAGGGAACTGAGATATTCATGGGCCTCTTCGGGTGAACTGATATCAGGCTCGCTCACTATTTCCAATAAAGGTGTCCCTGAACGGTTAAAATCTATAAGGCTCGAGTCTTTTTCATGGATAAGTTTTCCTGTGTCTTCCTCAAGATGCACTCTTCTGATCCTGATGCGTTTTTGTCTGCCTCCCGCCAGGATAGACAACTCGCCATGCTGGGATAACGGCTGGTCAAACTGTGAGATCTGGAACGCCTTAGGGAGATCAGGGTAAAAATAATTTTTTCTGTCAAAGCGTATTTTGTCAGCTATCTTACAATCCAAGGCAATAGCGACCTTTGCCGAGAGTTTTAGCGCTTCCCTGTTAAGGACAGGTAATGACCCCGGAAAACCAAGGCACACCGGACAGGTCTGGCTGTTAGGCGAGGCACCGAAACGCGTAGAGCACCCGCAAAAGACCTTGCTCTTTGTCTTAAGCTGTAGGTGAACCTCCAAGCCTATCACTGTTTCATACATATCATCTGTCCTTTTTATCCTTAACTTCACAGTGCATTGCACTGTTGTGAAGTTAAGATGGGTTGTTCTTGTGCTATTTTGCTGCTTGTTCGTAACTATATGCTGTTCTTAATATGGTTTCTTCGTCAAAAGGTTTGCCCAGGATCTGAAGACCTATAGGCAATCCTGATTTGGTGAATCCGCATGGAATAGATATCCCCGGAATACCTGCCAGGTTAGCGGAGATCGTAAATATGTCTGACAAGTACATGGTAAGCGGATCCTCGGTCCTTTCATTGATCTTGAAAGCAGGCGTTGGGGAAGTCGGGGTCACTATAACATCATATTTTTTAAATGCCTCCTCAAAATCCCTCTTTATTAATGTCCTGACTTTTAATGCCCTTAGGTAATAAGCGTCATAATATCCGCTGGAAAGGGCAAAAGTCCCGAGTATGATCCTGCGCTTAGCCTCACTGCCAAAGCCTTCCTGCCTTGTCTTTTTATGCATTTCTATCACGGACGCGGCCTGGTCAGCCCTGAACCCATACTGCACCCCGTCAAACCTGGCCAGGTTTGAACTCGCCTCAGCCGTAGCCACCAGGTAATAAACAGCTACAGCGTATTCTGTATGCGGCAGGCTCATGTCTTCGCAAATAGCGCCCAGTGTTTCTAATTTTTTTATCGCGTCACGCATTGACTGCCTGACTTCACTATCAATGCCTTCTATGAAATATTCTTTTGGTATACCTATTTTAAGTCCTTTTATGCCGCGTTTTATGAGTGATGGGAAATCAGGGACAGATTTATCCACTGATGTCGGATCCATGTTGTCATGGCCGGAGATGACCTTCAAAAGAATAGCGGCGTCTTCCACGTCCTTTGTGATAGGGCCTATCTGGTCAAGCGATGACGCGAACGCTATAAGGCCGTAGCGCGACACGCGGCCATAAGTAGGCTTAAGCCCTACGACACCACATAAAGAGGCCGGCTGCCTGATAGACCCGCCTGTGTCTGAGCCAAGCGCGAAGATAGCTTCGTTAGCCGCGACTGCCGCGGCAGATCCTCCGCTGGAACCTCCGGGTATCCTATCCCGGTCCCAGGGATTTTTTGTTACGCTGTAAAAAGAAGTCTCTGTTGATGAGCCAAAAGCGAATTCGTCCATGTTGGTCTTACCCATCAGGATCGCGCCCGCGCGGCATAATCTGTCTACGACAGTAGCGTTATACGGCGGGGCAAAGCCTTCGAGGATCTTTGAGCCACACGTGGTAAGCTCATCTTTTACGCAAATATTATCCTTGATAAAGATCGGCAGGCCCCACAACGCCGCGGAGGAATCCCTGCCCTTAAGCGCCTTAGCTCTCTCGATGGCTTTTTCAGGATCAAAATGCACTACCGCGTTAAGCCCTTTATCTTTTTGCCCTATCTCTTTTATAATATTATTGCATATATCTACAGGAGAGATATCGCCTTTATCAAGAAGCGCTGTTAATTCATGAGCTGTAAGCCTGTTAAGTTCCATTATGCCTCTATTATTTTACCGACCTTGAACATGTCGCCTTTTTTGGCCGGAGCGTTCTTCATGACTTCGGAAACAGGAAGCGAGTCTTTTACCTTATCTTCCCTGTAAATGTTCTTCATCTCAAGGACATGGCTGGTAGGCTCAAGCCCGCTCACATCAACTGCCTTTAGCTTATTGACATAGCCAAGTATACGATCCAGCTGGCCTGTAAAATTACCCAGGTCCTCGTCCGTCAATCCTACCCTGGCAAGATCAGCCACATACCTGACAGT
>JAHIUV010000179.1 GCA_018817035.1 Candidatus Omnitrophota bacterium
AAATAGTTTGCTGACTTTTGAATATTTCAAACAATATTCTTCGAGCGTAGCCCCAAGCTTTATGTTCTCGACAAGCTCGAACAATATTGTCAGGGGCGAAGTCGAGAAGTTTCAAAGTCAGCAGAGTTTGTTGCAATATCTATCTAATCTCTTCCTTGAATTAAGCCCACTTTTGGTGTACAATACTATTAACTGTATATATTAAAGACCCTTCCAAGCAAGGGTTATTTTTTGCCTACATTATTATGAATATTAGAAAAGGTTATAATTTAATCATCCTGTGCGCGTTGGCAGTGGCGCTATTTGCCTTATGTGATGACTCATATTCTGCTGAGGTGATGCTTAGGCCTATGTCTTTATCTCAGGACAAAGATAGGACTGCCCAGATCGCGCGTTATATGTATGGTGAAGGTAATGATCCCGGCAAAGGTGTTATAGTTTATAAAAAATATACGCCCGGAGAAAAAAGCGCTCAGGTGACCTTACCTGTTTATGAAATATCATGGATGATAGAAAACTTTAGCGATAAAGAAATACAGGCAGTGATTGATTCTCTTGGACGATGGACAAAGCCGGTGCATAGAAGATTGTTAACTGAAATAATAGATATTTTAGTTTTTAGGCGAGCTTCTGCCGCAAAGGTTAGTAAAGAGATAGGCGCTGCTAATCTTTCGTATCTATCAAAGATTGCGGCCAAGATGGCAGAAAAAGCCCCATATAGAGTTTATTTTGCTGTTAGTGAATCAGGAGTAGGCGATGCCGGAAAAATAGAAGTCGAAAGTTTTATTTACGTGTATGACCCTTATTATGCTACTACTCCTACGATACAAACCCTGGAGAATAAAGGAGCGTGGGAACGCAAAGAAAGATTCGCGGGACTTGGACGACAAATGCTTCGTTATGTAATATGGAAAGAGTTGCAACTGGGAAGCGAAAAAATAAAGTTTGGGCTTGGAGGTATTTTTGATAAGTTGTTGAAAAATGAAGGGATCAATGTCAGAAAGGTTTATACGCGGGAAGGACTTAAAGAGCTGGAAGAGATTGTTTTAAAAGGGGCGGAAAAGACTGCAGGCATATTAGAGAAATCCGGAGAAAATTTGGATGATTTTACCGCTGATCCTGTCATGGAAGCCGGTAAGGAATTTGACCGGGCCATGGCTGAGACGCACCATATCTTAGCAGAAGCTGAAAAGGTCATCTCCGGGGAAAAAGATGAAGTAGTGGTCGAGCTTTTGCTTGGCGAACTTGAAACAAAGACTATAGGCATAATAAACAGACTTCACGATTCAGGTGATTCACGAAGTATTCTCAAGGATCTAAATGTGTTTACTAAAGGGTCATCTAATGTATTTCGCGATCGTTATTATGATATGCTGGCTTCCGCGGCGCTCTCTTTTCCTCAAAAAATAGGGGATATGAGTTATCATAATAGCAGTATCCATTCTATTATTGAGGATGAGTTTTTTGATATGGATAAAGAATATGTATGGGGTATTTTCTCCGGACACACGACAGCCCCGGACAAAAAATCGTTGAAAAGGGTACGCTTCGGTATACCTATAATAACGCAACCGTTACTTACATTAAAAAAGGTAAAATCCCTGCAGGAGATGATGGGGGATACGGAAGTTAATTTTTCTGTCATATATCCGCAAAAAGCCACTTATCCGCTGGTAGTAATAATAGGCGGAGGAGAAGACAGGGCAAGGCATTTTTTATTCGATTATCTTTTAAGTGATGGGCATACTCATGGCTTTTCCACTCCTCTTGAATCTTCCCCGCAGGATCGTGAGATTGCCGGAAAACATTATAATAACAATAAGGCAATATCTTTTATTCTCGCGTTAGACCGAGGCGGAGATTTTGAATTAGCCGTTTATAATCCTAAATCCGAGGATTTTATATACGAATGTGAAGATCAATCTAAGATAACCGAAACTCTGCGCGAATTACATCTCTTGGCCTCAAAAACAAACCCCCTTAATGAAAAAGTGAACAAGGCTTCAGGGAGCACGAGGTATTTTCAATAATGTTCGAGGCTTAGCCTTGACAAACCTTAAAGCGCGGTGTAAACTTTAATCACAATTAAACATTGTCCTGTGTTTTGAAGGGGGTCTGCCAGAGGCAGATCCGCCAAGGAATTATGGCGGAAAACCTGGACGTTAAAAAAGTAAAACCTTCAGAGGCTATAACCTTTGGAGGTTTTTTGTTTATACAGAAGCAACTCTCAATAGCGGAAAAACTTTCGTTATTATCGCGCGGCTCTCAGCACGACTTCGCTTGCGTGTGCGCTACTTCCAAAAATGAACACAGAAAAAAGTCCAAAGCCGGAGGATGGATCTATCCTGTCACTCTGCTCCCTGGATGAAGATCCACAGGATACGTAAACTTTTAAGCGATGCAGTCGTATGTTCGAAGGGGTTCACTGCGACTATAATTTCCGCCATAGGCGGATCCGCCTCTGGCGGAAATTAAAACCTTCTTTTGTTGAAGGCTGACAGCTGATAGCTGAAAGCTCAAAAAAAAGGAGGTTTTATGTTTTTGGTCAAAATTTTCCGCATTATCTTGATAACAATGGTGTTTATCAGCGCTTACCTGCCGATAACGATAAATATCGATGTTTTTGCAAATTTAGAAATCAGGCAGGACTTGTTCAAGATACTCGCTGATAAATAATATAAATCTCTTTCTTAATATTTGCTATAATGAATAATTAGTGATATAATTATGACCATATTATTTTATGGGCAGCTAAAACAAAGGAGGTAACATCAATGCCGTACGATGCCGGGTTAGACAAGGAAGTCTTCAGCAAATCTGTTGAGAATGAAATGGGAAGATTGACAGTAAAAGTCATGTCTTACAATGACGGGGCAAAGAAACTTCAGATAAGCAGGGAAAAACGCGGAGCTGAGGAGATATACAAATTCTCTAAATTGGGCAGGCTCGCGAAAGATGAACTGGAAAGCATCCTTCCTTTAATACAGGAAGCGAAAGAGCAGATGTAACTTAAGCGTTTAGGTATATCCGCAGGAGGATCGCGTGATCAAGAATTTAACAAGGATGAAAGAACTTGCCGTGGGGACCAAGAACGAGATCGGGGCTTTGGCTAACATGATGTCGTTTTTGGTCAATCACGGGATAAATATTGAGACAATAGCCGGATATTCTAACAGCACCGGCACGCAGGGCACGCTCGCGTTCATAACTGACGATAACCGAAAGACTATCATCGAACTGATGAATCACGGGTATGACGCTATTGAGGAGCTTGATGTCATTGTCGCCGAGCTTGAGAACAGGCCGGGAACATTAAAGAACATTTCCGAGATGCTTGCCAACAATAAAATAAATATAGATTATATTTATTGCACAACTTGTTCAAGCGGCTGTCCTGCCAAGATAGTCATAGCCACTTCGGATAATGAAAGGGCGTTCAATATCCTGAATTCCGCGCGGTAATTTTATTTATGCAATATACCAAAGGGCAGCTAAAAAGAGTAATTGTGGCGCGATTTGATGATGGTGATGTATTGATCGATGAGATCAAGCGCCTTGCAGTGAAAGAGCGTATCTCCGCGGGGCTGATAGTTATGATAGGCGCTTTGCGCAAGGGTCATATCGTGACAGGTCCTAAAAAGCCCAAAATTCCGCCGGATCCTAACTGGGAAACCTTTAAGGACGCATGGGAGATAGCAGGGCTTGGCACTATATTTAAAGGCAAAAAAGGCCCTGAAATACATATTCATGGGGCATTGGGTAAGGGTAAAAAAACCCTTGCAGGCTGTATCAGGAAAGATTCCAAAGTGTTTTTGTTGATAGAGGCCGTAATATTTGAACTAAAGGGTATTAAAGCCGAAAAAAAATTAGATCCAAAAACAGGCCTGAAATTGCTAAGCTTTTTATCATACCTTTGAGCATTCCTGATCTACTTGACTTATAGGCCATAATAAGATATACTACAATATATAAGACCATGAGGAGGAAAGGGTCTTTTTTTGTCTATTGATAACTGATACTTTTTAAAGGAGTTTAGTTAATTGAGCAGAGCATAAAGTGGCTACCTATAGAAAAATAATAATCTACAACTTAATATTTATATGTATTTTCTGCGGCATGAGTTATGCGGAAAATGCGCAGTTACGGACGCCTATAGGCAGTTACTCGCGTTTAGGCGGTGCTTTGAGTTCGGACGAGGGTACAGATACCCTGGTAGAAACCCGCTTTAAGGAAGTAATGGGACCCGAATTCGGCGAGATCAGGGATTTTTATATAGACAAAAGGACAGGCAGGTATGTATTTCAGAAAGAATTGAAGAATAAAAAGGAAGCATGGATAACTTATTCCTACGAAAATTCATTACCTGTCGGAGTGGATGGGAAAGTGGACGATCTTATGGCGCTTTATGACGAGTCTTCCGGAGACGACGAAGACAACGTACAGACCAGGTACCTGGTGTTTAAAAGGCTGGCCAGATACAGAGAAACCGCTTTTCATGTGAAATCAATCATAGAGCAATTGTCAAAAAAAGAGATGTCGAAAAAAGTTTTAGATGAAATTGAAGTCGCGTTGAATATGATTTCCGGGAAAAACATTGATGGCAGACAGAGACTGAACGTAGTATATACATTTTACGAACTTTCTCCTTTTGTCGGGAGAGGCGGGGTCAAAGACGTGGCAAAAGAGCTTCCCAGGGTTTTTCGCAATAAACGCGGAAATAACGCCAGCGTCTTTATTCCTTACTGGCATGAGATCATAGACAAATCTATAGAAAAAAATAATGAAGGTATCAGGATAGAAGAGGTAAAGAATAGCTCTTTTAAACTGGATGGAGAGGATGTACGCGTCTATTCCATCGTCGTTTTAAATAAAGTTACGGGTAAATTCGAGCCCATAGACGAAGTCCCCATATATCTGTTAAAATGCGACAGGTATTTTTCCAACGTGGAAAAAGGGGATATCTACAGGCAGGAACTCGACAGGTTTATGCCTCATGGACTTACTCATCCCGAAAATGCCCTGACAGCGGTTTTTTTCTCGAAGGCCGTTTTAGAGGCGATGAAGACAATGAAATTAAGGCCCGATATTATAAACGCGGCCGATTGGCAAGCCGGTCAGATTTTTACGTTGCTGAAAAAAACAAGGCATCCTGAGGCGTATAAATTTTTCAGAAACACAAAGACGGCATATACCGTGCACAATATAGGGCCTAAAGGGCTTACTGAGGCGTATCCTTATGCGCCCAGCGGCAGTTATTCAAGAGGAATGTGGGATTTCATGGAGATCGCAGACGATGCGTATCAGCCTCCTGATCAGAACGGACTCGAGTTTTACACCAGGACGTCTTTACAGAAAGGCGGCCTTATTTTTTCGGATATGGCAATCACTGTAGGCGAAAGTTATTCCGGTGAACTAAAAACAGAAAAATTCGGCTTAGGGTTTGACGGTATAATCAGGGCTATGGGAATTATAGGAATTCCTAACGGCACAGCTTTAAGAGAATGGAATTCAGCCACTAGTCATGCTATAGATTACAGATTCATGAATAATCCTTCTGAAAGAGACAGAAAATTAGGGGTCATGGACACCGGAGACGGAAAAAGGGAAAATAAGAAATCTCTGGATGCGATGATAAATAAAGACAGGAGGCAAAAATCAGACCTGCGGGATTTTATTTGTAACGAATATACGCCTGTTTTTTGTTTCTTGGGTAGATTTGATGACCAAAAAGGTCTCAATGTATTATTGTCCGTATTGGAACATGATCAAAGAATCAAAGGTTTATTGACTGGAGGCCGGATAAAAATGGTTTTTGCGGGAACAGGGAACCCTTATTACATGAATAAGGTGAAAGAGATCGAGAGGGCGCATCCTGAAAGCGTAGCGTATCTGGGTTGGGTGAATGAAACGACCGCAAAGAGGCTGTTTGCGGGGGGAGATGTAAATATAATGCCGTCTTTGTTTGAGCCAAAAGGCATAGTCCAGATGCAGGCAGCGCTTTTTGGGGCCGTGAATCTTGTAAACAAGGTAGGCGGCCTAAAGGACGATATAATAGATTTTTCGGAAGGGAAAAAAGGGAATGGTTATGTTGTAGATTTCTCTCAGGGTGATCCTTTTTGGTTATTAAGGGATGCAATGCTCAGGATAATAGAAGATTTTGACGGAAAAAACAAGATAGATTGGAATGTTAAGGTCAGGCAAGCTTTGGCTGATTCCAAGAAATTCGGATGGGATCTCTCAGCTCTTAAATATGAGATATTATACAATGTGTTACTTTCTAATTTTGACGGACTTTCCATGAAGCACAGGCTGGATATCGAAGTTGAACCGGAAGTCATTAAGAACTATATAAAAATGTGCAAAGAAGCGCTTTATTATAAGGAAAGGTTATTTATTGATTGGAAAGAACTTGAGGTAGGCTTTGAGCTAAATGAGTTAGGAAAGGCTGTAGCGCGCGCTATTATAGAAAAAAGACATGTGGAAAGGCCTCTTAATATATTATTTTTAGGGGAACTCAGCCATCTGAAATCCGATATAATAAAGATAGTTAAGGAGATACTGGAGGGGGCGGAAATAGAAGCTGGAGTCGTGGATATAATTGATATAGGCATATTTGCCGCAAAAGAGGATTCATTTGAGGAGATTGACAGGAATAGCCCCCATAAAGACGTTCTCCTGATAGGGAGTGCGAACAAGATGCCTATAGACGCGGCGGAGCGTATGGATTTATTTATAAAATTGGGGCAGGATCCGGTAAGCGGGGAATATGATACAGCGAGCCCGGACGTTACACTCAATATGAACAATATATCGATGAATTTCATAGAGCAGGGCCGCATGACAGATTTTATCAAACGCGGGATCCTAGAGGTTTTTGATGAGTCTAGAAGCAAAGGCATATTACCTAACATCGCCAACCTTGCAGATAGCAGGTCAGATATCTAAGTTCAGAAATAATGAGTATAATAATAGAAATCCTCGGAAACATGCCATATGAAGGCAAGCCGCTTAAGGGGAATTATAAAGGTAATGCACCGCAGAGAAGCCTACCGGTAATAAATAAACGAGAAACAGGCATAATAGACAAATAAAGGCCTATGAGTAGAGTTTGAACCTTATAAAAGGGGTTCCTTTGTGATTAACCCTAACCGCCTATAATGTATCTTATGTTAACTTGAGCATAAAGGGAAAATAGCCATAAGTATATATGGCTCAACGAGTTACGTCAATATGTGTAAATGCTGTGGATAACAAAAAATCCCGCCATTGCGAGCAAGGCGCGTGCCCCGTACCTGAGCGAAGCGAATGGTTCGGGAAAACAATCTCCTCCCCAATATTGCTCAAGCGAGCTCGCCACGCACCAATATTGTTCGAGCGAGCCCTTCGACTGCGCTCAGGGTAAACTTCGCGAGTCGAGAACTTACTGGATATACCTTATTTATGGTCTGAAATAGCCCATTACAGCCCTTTACGGACCGGATTATTATAATGATAGAGTAACTTACCTCTCCCTCGACGTCTGTCATTTCCGCGCAAGCGGGAATCTCTCTTATGAGGCTGTCTTATGCAGAATTGCCAGATTATGCGACCACGTTAATTCTGCAACCAGCGGTTGCAGTTTTTTATCACCAGTTTGGGTCCGGACGAAAGCCTATCTGGGGTTTTCTTTTTGGTTTAGGTTGAGCTATA
>JAHIUV010000180.1 GCA_018817035.1 Candidatus Omnitrophota bacterium
CCGCTCGTAACCGACATAGCGCCCGGTTATGACCATATAGTCGGAGCAATAGGCGGAGCCATTGCCGCGTCCCACGGAGCTGACTTTTTATGCTATGTTACGCCATCGGAGCACCTCAGGATCCCCGACGGCAACGATATAAGGGAAGGTGTTATAGCCTCCAGGATAGCCGCCCACGCGGCTGATATAGTCAAACGTGTGCCGGGTGCCCTTGACTGGGATAAGGAAATGTCAAAACACCGCGCCGCGAGAGATTGGAAAGAACAGATAAAAAAATCCATAGATCCCGCCAAAGCCGCGCTCTACAGGAAATCTTCCATACCAAAAGATAAAGACGTATGCACGATGTGCAGTAATTATTGTTCCATGAGAACAATGGAGAAATATTTCAAATGAGCAAAATAGTCGTCATAGGTTCAGTAGCGCTTGATACGATCTCCACTCCCGCGGGCCGCTCAAAAGAGATCCTCGGAGGCTCCGCTACTTATTTTTCCGTAAGCGCGAGTTTTTTTACCAAAATAAACCTCGTTGCCACGGTCGGCCGGGATTTCCCGGCGAAGCACAAGTCGCTAATCAGTTCATTCGGCGTGGATATCAAAGGCCTTGAGACAAAAAAAGGAAAAACCTTCCGCTGGGAAGGCTCATATGTCGACGACCTGAACTGCGCGAAGACCATTAATACCGAGCTCAATGTCTTCGCGGATTTCAAACCCGAGATACCGGAAGCCTACAGAGGCTCTAAATTTGTTTTCCTCGCCAACATAGACCCTGACCTCCAGCTTTTTATCCTCAAAAATTTCAGCGCTCAGGCTGCCATAGGCTGCGACTCCATGAATTACTGGATATTTAACAAGGGCGCGGCTTTGAAAAAATTAATGAAAAAAGTAACCTTTATGTTCCTGAACGATGCCGAGGCAAAACTGTTTGCCGGGGAAGATAATATTATAAAAGCCGGAAAATACCTGCTTTCTCTCGGTCCTAAATACGCTATAATAAAAAGAGGGGAATACGGGGCGATATTGTTCACTAAAGATTCCATTTTCTTCCTGACTCCCGCGTTTCTTCTGGAAACCGTAGTCGACCCTACCGGCGCGGGAGACACCTTTGCCGGGGGCTTCATGGGATACTTGGCGCGAAACAATAAAACAGGCGGTCAAACCGTAAAAAAAGCGCTTTTATACGGTTCAGTCATGGCATCGTTCACTGTAGAAGACTTCAGCATAGACAGGTTTAAAAACGTAAAAAAGAAAGATATCGAGGCAAGATACAACAAATTTCGCAAATTAACCACGCCTTAACTTCACAACAGTGCATTGCAGTTTTGTGAAGTTAAGGCCATATTTAGCGCATAAGCATCTGCGTAGCTTCATCTGGGATTTAAACATAAAAAGCGAAGCAGTGCAGTGCGGGTGTAGTTCAATGGTAGAACACGAGCTTCCCAAGCTCGCAGCGGGGGTTCGATTCCCCTCACCCGCTCCATAATTAGTTATATATGAACATTAAAAGGATATTGACCAATATTTTCTCCGCGCGGCCTGAAAAAGAGTTTTATGTCATTGTCAAATGCCATGATTGCGGAGAAGAGGTAAAGACGCGGATAAACCGCGGCGGTGATTTTCAGGCAGAATACAACGTGCGTAACCCGAAGTATCGCTATACAGTAAAGAAAGAAGTGATAGGGAAAAATTGTTTCAATCTTATGAAGTTGACTCTCGCGCTTACGAAAAATTCCGAGGTGCTATTCGCGGACACGAAGGGATGCGATTTTTTGGAGTTTAACAGGGAATGACCATGACACATAATAGACTCGAGATATTAAATAATCTGATCCACCGCTTAAACTCTTTTTGCGAGGGATACAGGCAGAATATAGCCATAATAGGAGAGCCCTACATAGGAAAAACATCCCTTATAAAAGAGTTGCTGGCGTCTGATAAAATAAAAAAAGACGATATGATCCCGATCTACCTGGAGACCAAGATAGAGCCGTTTGATTTCTGCGTAAAGAGGTTCATAAAATCAGCTCTTTTTAATCTCCTGAGGTCAGACCCTTCATTAACGACGCCTCCCGATACAGTACTTCTGATAGAGGACCTTAAAAGGACATATCCAAAAACAGCCCAGACCTGCGCGAAAGTCCTGCAGGACGTGGAGAAATCCAGGCTCGAGGAAGCTTATTCAGCCATGCTGGACATCCCGGCGACGATACATGAAGAAAGCAAAAAACGCTGCGTGCTCATAATGGACGAATTTCATAATCTGGACAATTTTCCGCTAAAGCACCCCTTTGCCACGCTCGCGAAGAAGATCATAATACAAAAAGACACGATGTATATATTGATGAGCTCAAAGAGCACGTTATCTCAGCGTTTGCTTAGCGAAAAACTAAGCCTTTTGTTCGGTAATTTCGAAAAAATAATACTTCCTCCGCTGGACATCAACTCGAGCAGGATATTTTTGCAGGAAAATATTACAGGAGCGAATATCCCTCACGCGTATCTTGACTTTATCATATCTTTTACCGGAGGCATGCCTTTTTATATGAAGGTAGTATGCGATGAGATAGAAAGGGCTGTGTTTTCAAAAAAGCTTTCCCCCGACGACTTTTACGCCCTTATAGAATATGCCCTCGCGGAGGTCATATTCAAAAAGACAGGCACTCTTAATCAACTATTCTCGAACATGCTGCTTAAGTTTTCAGACGGCAGGTTATTGTCTAAGTCCACCTCGGTCCTGATCTCACTTTCGTCTGAAAATAAAAAACAACAGGACATAATCAAGAGCTCCAGGCTCCAAGCGCGTGATGTATCCAGGATATTGAGCAGGCTTGTCGAAACCGATGTCCTGGCGAGGAACGGTTCTTTTTACAGGTTCAAAGATAGGCTATTCTGCTTCTGGCTGCAGTCTGTTTACCTGAAAAAGATCCTGTCGTTCAGCATAGACGACACACTGGAAGAAGATTGCTTTAAGAGTGATATAAAAAACCGCCTTAACGCCTTCCTGAAAGAATTCGAAAAAGGATTATATTCCAGGGTCACCGAGTTATTCAGGCTGTTTAAAAATGATGTAATACAGTTGAACGGCAAAAAACATAAATTTATGGCGTTCGACAATGTGCGGGAGGCAGAGAACAGCGCGCTGGATAATACAGGTATCCTGGCAGCTAACGGAAAAACCAGGTGGTCGTGCGTAATAAAAAAAGAACGCGTAACGGAAAGCAACGCTTCCGACATAGTAAAAAACGCGAAAAGCGCGTCCAGAAAGGACAGGGTCAACAGGAATATAATAGTCTGCCTGGAGGGCATAGACGAAAATGCCTACCTGATAGCTAAGGAAGCGAAGTTCTGGGTGTGGAACACGCAAGACCTGAACGTATTGATGGAGTTGTATGGAAAACCGCACATATCTTAGAAGACAATGAAAATAGGCGTGATCTCCGATACTCACATACCGGCTACAGCACGAAAAATGCCGCCGGGGCTCTTAAAGGCTCTCAGCGGCTGCGATCTTATAATACACGCCGGGGACCTGGTAGACATGGGCGTGCTTGAATGCCTTAAGAAAATAACCAGGGTAGAGGCAGTGCGCGGCAACATGGACCAGTCTGATAAGTGCGACATGTTAGAAAATAAAAAAATACTGGATATATGCGGAAAAAAGATAGGCATTATGCATGGGTGCGGAAATCCAAAAGATCTCATAGGGTTGTTAAAAAAAGAGTTCTCCGGGCAAAAACTTGATATTATAATATTCGGCCATTCTCATTCGCCGATGAACCGGTGCATAGACGGGACACTGTTCTTTAACCCGGGCAGCCCCACAGACACGATTTTCGCTCCGTATAGATCCTATGGCATCATAGAGATAA
>JAHIUV010000181.1 GCA_018817035.1 Candidatus Omnitrophota bacterium
CTGTAAAACACTAAAGGGAGTGAGAGTATGCCCTTGAAGAAGGTTTTTAAGAGAGTATATGGGCATACGAGGAGGAATATGGCCTTTAGGAAGCTTAGGGCGGCTAATACGATTATAAGCGGCTTTAGGCTTGACGCGGGGCTAGCCCAGAGAAAGAGTATGGCGAATATTAGGGGTAAGAAGAATAAGGGTTTTGAGTGTTTTATTATATGGGAGTAGAAGTCTTTGATCTTTAAGGGGTAAAGTAGGGCTGTTATGCCTATTAGGAGCCAGAAGAGGGATATTGTCAGTAAAAAGATCTTCATGGTAAGGCCTCTTTGTGTTTTATATATGATAGCGCTTTGGTGGGGGTAAGTCAAATGGAATGCGGGGGCGGATCGGTGAGGGAAATTGCGGACGATACAAAAAATTAATCAATTGTCTCAGTAGCGAAAACAGCTGTTCTTGTATTTGCAGGTGTAAATAAAACTGGCCACCAAAATTCGGCATCTCTCCAGCCATTAGTGGACAAGCCATTTTGTTTAAGAAGAATCAAACAAGGCGTTTCAATAGCTACATTTCTTGCAATCGGAATATCTGTGCGTCCATCATCCGGAGCATCAGTGAATGCAGTATTATTATTCTTTAATCGATTAATATTTCTGTCAGTTTGTGCATAGCAATATATTTTTCCTCTTAATTCGGGGCTAGTAATATTTTCCGTAAGCCTTCTAATCACAGCAATGTAAATACTTGGAGACCATTCATACCCTATATTGCCCCACCTCTCTCCATATTCAAAAATTGCCCCTATAAGATTTATAATTTCAATCGCTGTTTCGCTTTCCATAAGAAAGGGTCTTGTTAAAATACCTCCTGAATCCCTATTTATTATTTCATTTATCCTATTTACAATATCCTGAATCGTAGTCCTTGATTTTGTCTGAAAGCCTATGGGTGGCAAAAAACGCCCGGAGGGACGAACAGTAGCAGTTGATGTTATAAGAATTTTATTAGGAGCGCAGGGACGAATAGCACCACTAGTGTCACTTTCGATAAAGATAACACCATCGCTTTGATTGTGTACACCACTCTCGAAAGCTTCTCTTAATGCTGTATCGAATTCACGCATTGTTCTCAACGCCCTATAGATTCTATTAGAAGTATACAACCTTGTAACAGAAATATCTTTAAGTGACCTATTTCCGTACATGCGCGAATGTTGCAAAACTGTATCTTGCTGAAATCTATTAGGATTTCTGCCATAAAAAAAACCTATTAGGTTTTCAATCGTTAACCCCCTGTCTAATATTTGTCCACCAATAAAGATATTGAAGGGATTATCTAGCCTTAACTGTCCTTTATTATCTAATAGGGATAAAATTTGATTCTCAGAATTAATTTTAACAATTGCAACCATTCCATCTAGAAGAATTTCCTTAAACATATTTAAAACATTAGTAAATTCAGGTATAGTCTCACCATTTTTCTGTATCGAAAGTGATAGATTATCATATCCGATCCTGACAAGATTTTCTAATCGAGGGGCATTATTGGTTGCTAGTCCAGTGAGCCTTTGAATCAATGCTTCTGTAAGTTCGACTTGCCACTGGTGTCTATTTCTGGTCGTAGAAGTATGAATGACAAAACTGGATTTATATTTTTTTTCTTCTTCTTGACGGTTTTGAATAATTCTTATTACTCCAGCAACAAGATAATTAACGATAGCTTGTCTAAATACTTGGAGGTTAGGCGTGGTAAGGATATTTCCGATATATCTTTGATCTCGCTTTCCTAGTATAAACATTTCACTATCAGGGACTTGTATATGGAGATGCGAGAAAATAGTGTTTGGATCTTGGGAAAGTTCAAAATATTCCTTGCCACCGATATAAGTATCATAGATGGGGACAAGTGTTGTAAAAACTGGTTTAATGGGCTCAACTTCAAAATTGTTAAGCATTATTTCTCCTCGTGGCTGTAAATAGAGAGAATATGGAGTCGCAGTTACCTGAAGGAATTTATAATTATTAGCGAATCCGGCACGAATATGGTTTATCTTATTAGCTAATACATTCATACTTATCCCATCTTGCTGAGTTCGGTCTCTTCGAAATCCTACACTGGCAAAGTCAGCTTCATCATCCACAAGCAAAGTTCTCTTTTCTGCTAAATCTGCATAGGTATTAAAAAACCGCACAAGATTATCAAGGTTATGGGTTTGCTTTTTAACAACAATAATTAATTTTTGTCTTCTGATATAAGGGGTTAATTGTGCGGGCATGTTCATGATATCGTAAACCTTTACATTATCAGTATCGGTAAACTCTATAAACTCATTTTGTAATCTCTTGTAGGTTTGTTCAGTAAGAGCCCTAGTCCCTTTCGTAAAAACAACACACGTATGATAACCTCGATCAAAAGCTAGTGCGATAATTCCGATAAAAGTTCTTGTTTTCCCACTTTGGATTTTTCCAAGAAGCATGCCTGGATGAGTTACATTTGCCGTACTTGTAATTAATTGCTCTACCGTTTGCCTAATGCAGTTCTGCATCTCTTCAGAGTACGACTTCGTTTCTATAAATCTTGGGAAAATAGGCATTAGTCTCTCCTTAGATATTTTAAATCACAAAAAGCAACCCTAGCTTATGCCAAGATTGCCTTAGATTGTTAACATATTAACCTTCCGATCATTAGTCACCCCATTGTGGCTCTTAGTATAATACTATATAAGGATGACAAAGACAAGGTAGAATTCTGGGGTTTTGTGCAAAAAATAATTTGATTTATTGTTTACAATATTATATAATATTGTAAACAATAATAAGAAAGGAGATTAATATGTCACGAAAAAGAGGCCCAAAACCAAACCCACATAGTCTATATAAAAATGGGAAACGCTGCACTTTTTATATCAAGCATGACATAAAAGCAAGATTGGCTACGATCAAGGGAGGCAATGGAACGCCCTTATCTGATTTTGTCAATATCGCGTTGGATAAATATCTAAAAGAATTACTTACTGAGGAATCCAAAAAGATCAAAATAGTATCCCTTTTTAGCGCTTGCGGAGGCATGGATCTAGGATTTAAAGGGGATTTCGATTTTCTCAGTAACCATTATGAAGATTTGGGGTTTGAGTTAGCGTTCGCCAATGATATATTTAAAGATGCCTGTAATACTTACGAGACCAATCTTAAACATACCCCAACATGTTTAGACATAAAAGAATATCTTGATAAAGGAGGAGTAATCCCCGACTGTGACATGGTTATTGGGGGATTTCCATGTCAAGATTTTAGTTTGGCTGGAAAGCGAAAAGGATTTTCCACAGAACGCGGCCGATTATATGAACAAATGAAAAGAGTTATTTTCTTGAAACGCCCAAAAATATTCATAGCGGAGAACGTAAAAGGCTTGATCAATCTAGCTGGCGCGCTAGAGTACATAAAAAATGACTTCGCCTCAATATACCCTGGTTATAGAATAAGTGATTATCTTCTAATGGCCGCTGATTATGGAGTTCCGCAAACAAGGGAACGAGTTTTTATAGTGGGGGTTCGCTCGGATTGTCAATCAGACTTTTACCCTCCTTCCCCCACTCACGCGGCGGATGAATTCAGTGAGGATTTTCGAAAGCCATGGATAACAGCCAGGGAAGCTATAGGTGATTTGTGGGGGACTGAAAATAAGAAAAATCGCTTGCCAAACCAGGATCAATACTCCAAAGCTAAAAATTATGGAGCTCATCTACAAGGCAATAAACCAATAAAAGCTGACTACCCCGCACCAACAATAAGAGCGCAACACCATGGGAATATCGAGTTTCATTACAATAAAAAAAGACGATTAACCGTACGTGAGTGCGCTAAAATCCAATCTTTCCCAGACAATTTCGTTTTCAAAGGGAGTGGATCCTCCGCCTATGTGCAAATTGGGAACGCCGTACCTCCTGTTCTAGCGTGGAATATCGCTAAAAGCGTGAAAGAATTTTTCCAAAATGAAAAAGAAAAAACGAGATCCGAAAATAACAAGCAAAATAATGTCCTGTATCCCGTCTAAAGGGACAAGGCCGGAAATAGCCCTAGGAAAAGAGTTATGGGAAAACGGTCTGCGATATCGAAAACACTACAAAATAGCGGGATGCCCAGATTTCGCGATCGTCTCAAAAAAGATAGCTATATTCGTAGATGGTGATTTTTGGCATGGCAATAATTGGAAATTAAGAGGATTAAAAAGCTTGGATCGTGAATTAGCGGGATATAAAAAATTCTGGAAAAATAAGATAAAAAACAATATTAGACGTGATAAAAAGGTAAACGATGAGTTAAGAAAAAATGGTTGGAAAGTGCTGAGATATTGGGAAAGCGATCTAAAGAAAAAACCTCAAAAGATAATCCATGACATCTCGCGAGTTTATCATGCTCGCAAGCCTTCCTTGTAAATTTCACAAGGGTCCATATCTTTCGTTTCACTCTTTTCTTTGAGTAATACTAGCCAAATTTCTTCCGTGGTTTTACCTTTCGAAATTCTTATACCCCACATCCTAGATAACTCTTCGTTGTCGCGAGATTTCAGTATATAATTTATTTGCTTAGCGTTTAAATACAGGTTATAAAGAATTTTTGAGATTTTGACATTTTTCCCTCTCATAATAATAATCTCTTGCCCGCCAGATGTAAACAGATCTCTAAGAGAGCTGCAGGTGGCCTGATATTTTCGCAATAGATGCAGGGCTGCTTTAATATATTTACGATTAGAATTAGAAAAAACTTCCGGAAAGAATACCATGGCCTCAGCCTTAAATTGTTCTTGGGTTTCCTTCTCGAGGTCTCCAAAATTTTTAATTATTGGCGCCATGCCAACATCATCTTGCTGATCAATCCACCAAAGCTCCTCCCCTTCTTTCAAAATGCCGCGATAGTAATCTTTAGCTATCTTAATACTATCGGACTGGCTAAAGGTTTTGTAATCTGTACCCATTTTTTTGAAAATATTATCATCGGGTGATAATCCCATATCGATCTTATAACGAGGCGAGTGAGTAACTACTATATCACTTAAGCACTCTTCATATGACCTAAATCTTATATCGCTTTGATTTTTATTTCCTTGTTTCAAAAAGTATATATAGATTTCCTCTAGATCCTTGACCCTAGTGGTTTCCACTATACTGTTTCCGGTTGAAATCCAGCTATCGCTAATCGTGCTTTTCGCCTCAATACCATAAGGCCAAATGATTATATCAGGGAAAGTCTGCTTGCCAGTTCTCATGACGTCTCTAATTTTAAGTTCGGCGCAGATTTCCTGTATAACTTGAAAAAGCATAGCCTCGAACTCATCCCCAGATTTTATTTTTTTCAAACCACCCTTAATACTAAGTAGCCGATTTTTACTTTCCCCAAGAATATTAAAAAAAACTTTCTTATCTATACCTTTTCTCATAATAAACCCTTTTTATCATAGGAAAATGACTATGCTTTTCCTACCAACTCATCCAAGCTAATTTCAAGCGCATCAGCTATCTTTTTCAGCGTTTTAACAGTAGGATTATCGTTAGCTCCGGACTCGAGCTTGACAAGCGTGGTATGCGTTACATCCGCGAGTTTTGCTAGTCTGTCCTGCGATATACCCTTCTTCTTCCTAAACTTTTTGATATTATCTGACAGCATATTTTCTCCTGGACTTATTGCAATATAATGCTATAATTATATTGTTAGAATAAATTCTCTTCAATATATTGCTATTCTAACTCTATAAAGAGTTTAAATCAAGGAGTTTATATGAGATTGCTTCGCTTCGCTCGCAATGACACTTCTCGACTCGCTTCGTTCGCTCGAAGAATATTGAGATTGCTTCGCTGTGCATCTTCTCGACTTCGCTCGAAGAATATTAGAGATTGCTTCGCTGTGCTCGCAATGACAGGGGCGGGAATGTGACTGGCGGGCTATTGGGATGTGACTGTGGGACATGTTGGGATTGGCGATGATATTGCCTCTGCCAAGGATTTTCAAGTTACTTTTTTGTTAGAGATTGCACTCGCTGTGTAGCTTCTCGACTCGCTCCGCTCGCTCGAAGAATATTGGATATTGCTGCGTCTATGCCCTAAAGCTTTTAGGCGCCCTGCCCTGTTTTTTAGGGCAGGGCATGAAGAATAAAAACCCCTAACTAACCAGGTTACTTTGAATATTCCTTAAAGTCCCTAAAAGCAGTCTTGATGGTGTCCTCGCTGACATTAAAACGGCTGGATAGGGCGCGGTATGATAAGGAATCTATGTCCTCTCCCTCATCTTTAAGCAATGCCTTTATCATAAAAAGGAACTTTAAGCGCGTGGTTAGCTGGGGGCTTTGTGTAGAGATGATAGAATCAGAGGCCACTAGAAAGGCCTCCCCGGGAATAAGCGTGAGAGTTACCTCGGCGTCTCTTCCATGAGAGAGTTTTACATCTATAAGATGGTAACGAGTTTGCAGCTTTTTTAAGCTCTTGATTATTTGCCTTCTTATGGCAGTATTAGTCCAGGTCTCGGGTAGGCCTAAGCTTAAACCCATTGCCGTTAACCCCACTAAAAACTCCTGTTTGCCTGTGGTCTGGCTGTGGGCTAAAAGCAATAGATAGAGGTCTAAGGCGCGGCTATCGGAGCTGGAAACCATTTTAGGGAAGTAAATCTTATTTAAAACAAGGTCTTTAGGAATGGCGAGGTTTTCAGGAAGGTTTTCTATATAAGTCGGCTCATAGGGCCCTTTATCCTGCGGCTTGGTATCTATTAGAACATTATCAAGACGCGATAGCTTTACACGGGCAAGTTCCCTTGAATCAATAAGGGTACTAGACTCAGTATTCCTCCTAAGGGCCGCAATGGACCAATTGGCGCTGCCCTCCACTACATACCGTTCATCTACTACGATAAGCTTATCGTGATGCGTGCGGTGAGAGGGCATATAATAGATAACGCAGCCGACATCCTCTAATTCCTTAAAAGCAGGACTTTCGGGATAAGCCTTCTCTTTAGCCTCATCATAGAAACTCGTATTAAGATACATTGTGACGCTGACGCCTCTTGCCCTTGCCTCCAGGAGATCCCCCAGCAAAAGCTTTACCGGGTTTTTATGTTTTATATCCGCGCTTATGATATACATTGAAACAACTATGGAATCTTTCGCGTTATCTAAGAGCTGGATCACGGCTGCCTCATAGTCACGATCTGATATATCTTTAACTCTAGAGGGGGCAAAATCACCAGCGGGATATAGGGTGGCGGCGGTTAAGAGTATCGCGAGGATGGGTATTAGGAATAGAAAGGATTTAATTCTTTTTAGTGGGAGTTTCATGTTTATTAATCATGTTATTTCTTATTTCTTGTACCGTTTTGGCTCTCCCCTATCAATGTGTCCCTAAATCTGTCCCGGGGACACTTTGGAGTATGATTCTGGGACAGATTGGTGAGGAAAATCGCAGACGGTACAAA
>JAHIUV010000182.1 GCA_018817035.1 Candidatus Omnitrophota bacterium
AGTTTTCGGCGGGAGAGAGCAAGCCCTTTCAGCTTTTAGGTCGAACCTGGAAAGCGCGGCTTCTATAAGGCCCAATCATCTGGTTGTTTTGGGAGAATGGGGTATAGGAAAAACCTCTCTTTTAAAGCAATTCAGGAGGATTGCTCAGGAGCAGGGCTATCCGGCGTGTTTTTGCCCTATATCAAAATTTACAAAGAAGGATAAACCTCTTGATGCCATGTATCTTATTGCCGAGGAAATGCTCATGGGTTTTCCTAAGCCGGGCATAGACGCGGAGAGATTTTTAGGAGCGTTCTCCAGGAAAAAATCCATTGTCCAGGCGCAGACGCAATTTACAAAATTCCTGCTTGAGCTATGGAACGCGCTGGACGCGAAATTAGCGGTAGTTTTTTTGGATGATACGCAAAACCTCCTGGCAATATCTAACACTATAGATATCCTTAGGGCTGTGCTAAGTAAGGAAGAGATAGTCCTTAATACCAGATTTTTGTTTGTCCTTTCTTCTACTCCGTCAGGCTGGGCGAGTTTTTTGGATAAGCATGATCCTGTCGGAAGGTTTTTCAGGAAACGCCTGGGTGTTGCCAATCTGGATCAAGCCGAAGTCGCGGAAACTATTTCAGGGACATTAGAAGGGACAGGAGTTATATTCGATGATGTTGTAAAAGACAAGGCCTTTGAATATACCAATGGGCATCCTTATGAAGTACAGTTGCTCTCAAGCCATTTGTATGATAGCCAGATAGAGGGCAAGGTAACAGAGGCGGCCTGGGAAAGCGCTCTTACTAATACGCTAAAAGAGCTTGGCAGGGATTATTTCAATACGCTGCTCGCGAAAGCCAGCGACAGGGAAACTGACCTGTTAAAGATATTGTCCGAAGAAAAGAGGCCTTTGTCGATAAAAGATTTCAGGGAGATGATGATCGTTGGGAGGCACGCCAGGAAGTTTCCCATCGCGAACATAAAGAATTTTCTTTACAGATTAAGCGAAAAAGGTATTATATGTAGAGATCAGAACGGCAATTTTGATATTCCTGACAGCATGTTCAGGGAATTCATTTTAAGGTATAGTTGAAAGATCAAATCATGGAAAGGAGAGGTCATGAAAGTTAAAGTAGACGCTGATTTATGTGTAGGTTGCGGGCTTTGTGTGAATGTATGCCCTGAAGTTTTTGAAATGAACGACGATAAGGCAGTTGTAATAGCGGAAACAGTTCCAGCGGCGCAGGAAGATGCCTGCAAACAGGCAAAGGACGAGTGTCCTGTTGAGGCAATAGGCATAGAATAGAAGCAGATCATTTAAGCCTCGTATCAAATATTAAATTTTGGTACGGGGCATTTTTTTTCTGAACCCCTGGCTGTCCCTGCCCGCTCAGCTGAAAATTTTCCCCTCGTCCCTCGGGGTCGCCTTTTATACTGCAGTTTGTCGGGGGCGAAAAAACTCACCCCACACCAACTGCCTTCGGCAGAAGGTGTGGGGCTCGGACAGTTTTCGCCCTTTTATAAACCGACAAACTACAGTACAAAAGGCTAAATTTTCAATTCGCGTTCAGGGACAGCCAGGGGTTCAGAAAAAAATCTTCGATATTTAGTTCCTTAAAGACGGTTATATTAATTTTTCTTTGACAGGATTTTTATGAAGCAGAAGACTCCGAGGACGGTAATACTTATCCAGGATATGCCGAGTATCAGCCAACCGAATATAGTCATTTCTTTTTTCCTTTAGGCCTTTTTCTCCAGGCCATCTTTACCATTATTGCCAGTGTTGTGAACATTGCCAGGAGCATGAGCCTGATAGCCAGGATATACGGCTTGTCAGCTTGAGCAATGCTTTTCATCGCTATGGTCGGTAAGCCTTCTTTCCAGAACCAGCTTACAAGTATACAAAGCAGAAAAAGCGGAGTCACGTATTTTATTATGAATTTATAGATCTTCGGTATTCTCATATCGGACCCGTGGTGTATCTCTTCCCATGCTTTCTCGATCCCGAATATCCAGCCGAATAAAATAGTTTCTATTGTGGCAAAAAGCACGAGGCAAAAAGTCCCGCCCCAGAAGTCCATTTCGTTCACCGCGCCATGC
>JAHIUV010000183.1 GCA_018817035.1 Candidatus Omnitrophota bacterium
AATCATCTTTCTGTCATATAAAGGAGGTTATCTTCGATACGATACATAAGGGGCACGATTTCTATCTTTGGGTATCTTGTCTTCAGGCGCTTTGCTTCACTCAAGACAAAATCTATTTCATTACCTATCTCAAACACAGGGGCAAAATCATTAAAATGTTTCTCAGCAGCCTGCCTATCCCATCCGGCCCCCTCAACCAATCCTTGGATAAATTGCTCCCTGCGGGAGACAAGGTTAACCATCCCGCATTGATTATGCCCGATCAAAACAATATGCCTTACTCCTCCTACGGAGATAGCATAAGATACCTTAAATTCGCTATAGCGCAGGTTAGCGCCTCCTGTCCGTATGATAAAAGCAAAGTTATCAGGAATGTGAAGATGTTTGCGATTATCCATACACATGCCAATGAGCAGTTGGGGGCTGGTGTAAACTTTTCCAGGCTGCCTAAAATTATGGTATTCAAACAGGAGTCCAATAGGAGTATTTCGGTATTTACTTGGGATATCTTTTTTTGACTGTATGGCGATCAAGCGATCCATAAAATTTATTTTATCATACTTTGTTCCCTTTGAAACTAAAAATAAGCAAACCCGTCAACAAACTAAAGATATCCCACCTTCTATGCCCTTTCCGTGATATAATACTAAAAAAGGAGCAACCATGAAAGTAATCGCCTCGATTACAAAAAAGAGGATATGCAAGTTACTCCACTGTAAGAACATTTTAAGTATTTATAACCGTGGAACCTATTGTTACGTGCACCAAAGAGAAATCGATAATAAAAAGTCTTACCCATTATCCAGCGTCAAAGCCAATTAAAACCCTGGAATCCTGGGGACGTCCCCTTTATTCCTCTAGCCTATTCAAAAGTTCTGAACCGAAGGTTAAAAGGCAAATTTTGAAACTAGCACTTCAGAACTGCACTATAAAAGACACAAGTCTTTCATTTACATACAGAAGCCCCTTCAACATGTTTGCTAAAGAGGCTTCTCGTTCTAATTGGCTCCCCCGCGAGGACTCGAACTAATATCTTACCGGTTAACAGATATGTACTCAAATCAAGTTTGATTAAAAAACTACCCAAGGAACAGCATAGATATTTGAAGCTACCGGATAAATCTTGTTACCTGTATAAATAATAATACCTTTTGAAACCTCTGGATGAAATTTCATAAGATCACGCATCGCCCTGGTATCCCCAAAAGTAACCTCTTCGGAAGATTTCACCTCAATCCCCACAGCCTTGCCTGCTGAATAAACAACGAAATCGACCTCTCTGTCTTCAGCCTTAAGTTTCCAGTAAAATATTTCCGGCATTGTTAATTGCAAAGAAGCCCATGATAAAATCTGCTGTAATATAAAATTTTCCAAATAGCGTCCTTTAAATCTCGGTTTTTTAAGCTCTGCGGGTGAATTAATGCCCGCGAGGAAACACGCCGAGCCGGAATCAAACCAGAAATACTTCGATTGCCTGTATGCCCTTTCATTTTTGGTAGTATACCCTTTTAATTCATATAAAAGGTTTGTATCCTTTAACAAGCTCATATACCTGCTGACATTTGTCCTGGTCTCTCCACAAGTCTTAGAAAGTTCCTCCTGTACAGATTCCCAGCCTGTTGCCTTAGCTAACGCCGCCATTAAACGTCTAAAATTCTGGGGATGCCTAATTTTGACCAAATCCTGAATATCCCGTTGAATATAAGTGTCGACGTAACTGCTTAACCTTTCTAATGCTATTTTATCGTTTTGAGCAAGTATGACTCCGGGTAAAGACCCGCGCCAGATATAGCGCATGAGATCGTCATTTAATTTCACAGTTGAGCTTTTGACATTATGATCAGCCCATATCCGGCTAAAAACCCCTTCCGGAGGAAAGTTATTTATTTCTCTATGGCTAAATCCCGTCAAATGCAAATATTTTGCCCGGCCTGCCAATGTCTCTCTTGGTGCCTGCCGTAATGATATATTCCCGGAACCTGAAAGGATAAACTTCCTGCGACGGCTGGATTTATCAACAAGATATTTAACCGTGACTAAAAGATCGGGGCACCGTTGGGCCTCATCAATAATAGTAGGCTTATCTTCCCAGAGCAATCCTTTAGGATCTTCGAAGGCCTGATCCAACGAATCAGGATCATCTAAGGTTATATAGCGCCAATCTTTTAAAAATCCGGTATGCTCCAAAAGTGTGCTTTTGCCAACCTGCCTTGGCCCCGTCAAGACAACTACAGGGTGCGATTCAAGCACTTCCGCAAGCCTCTTTTCTAACCACCGCGAAATATAACGCATATTCTTTTCCTCCTCGCTAATAAGCATACCATATATTTATGCACAAATCAACATCTTTTTATGCACAAATCAACATAAATTTTCGCACAAAAAACATAGAAAATTCTGATTCTGGGGACGTCCCAAAAGGGGACACCCTGTATATTACTTAATACTAAATTCCTTATCAATAATATCTTCGTACGGCCGCGATGTTGAAACATACTCTTTGTATCCGCATTGCCTGTCTTTTAGGTTCTTTCCAAAGTTACCATACAGAAAGTCATCAGTTATTATACCATCGTAATCCCCTTGCGTATAATGACTACAGCTCGACCATTTATACTCATCCGGGGTTTTAACTATACCGGCCCTTACGGGATTGCGTTCTATGTAGCGTCCGCATTCCAATAAGTATTCATCATTTGAGATCTTTTTGCTTTTATACCTATTCTGATATAAATAGCCTCTGTAACCATATTTTCTCTTGTAATAAAATCCGTAGGATTGCAATAAACCCTGCATAAACTTTGCCAATTCATCTTTAGAGCACAGCTTAAGCAACAGATGTAAATGGGTAGCCATAAGGCAATAATGATAAACGCTTATCTTGAACTTACGCAGGTGCTTTTTTATGCACTTTAACAACATAGAAAAATCCTCATGATCTTTACATAGCTTTAACCCATTGTTGCCCTTTTGCATAACATGATACACAGAGTCATCGCACAGCAACCTTTTAGTCCTAGGCATAACAAAACCCCCTTTCCTGTCCTATTATATTAGACAGTGAAGGGGGTTATTTTCTTTCAAATATTTTTAATCTTTTAGCAGTGGGGTGCCCCCTTTTGGGACGTCCCCTTTATTCCGCGTCCCCTTTATTCCGATTCCGTCTCACGACGGACACCCTTGCCGTCCAGCTAACAGTTCCTCCTATCAGGCCTGTAAGGGACTTACACCCTCAAGTAAGTGCGCCCTGCCGGGCGCACCATACAGAAAGCCCTTTGACTTAATCGCCAAAGGGCTCAACTGTTCAAATGGCTCCCCGAAGAGGACTCGAACTAATGCCTCTCTGGTTACAACTTAATAATTTAAACCAATTGTGTTAAAAATGTTCGCGCGGGCACTATTATAGGCTTTGTGTGCTTAAAACAATCCTTGGGAACATATTCCATATTAAACACGACCTGAAAAGCATGCTTTGCTTTAATCTTTTCCTGAAAATAAACTAAACTCTTACTTATGCCTGATTTCGAAGACAATTTAACCTCTACCAGAAACCATGGTTTTTTATCGCGCGATACTAAAAAGTCCACTTCACGTTTTTCTTTATCTCTTATAAACCATAAAGCATATTGACCCAAGCCGCAATCCGTCCAACAATGAACAGCTTTTAATAAATGAGAAGCTATTAAATTTTCCGCGCGGCTCCCTTCGTCTTCAACGTTAATCCAATCCCATAAATAAGTCTTTGGTTCTTTAATAAGAGAACGCGGAATATTTTTAGACCACGGTTGAATGGTAAAACAATAAAAAAATCCCTGTAGTGTTTTAATCCAGCGACGTATAGTATCGGAGGAAACATTGATTTTATTGGATAGCTTTGAATAATTTGTCAATTGCCCGGCCTGATATCTCAGGATTTCAGCTAAAAGCTCGATTTGTCCCAGTTCCTGAATCCTGCTTAAATCCCTGATATCTTCACGGATTAATTGTTCCTGCCGTAGAGTTTTCCAGCGATTCAAAAATCTGGAATCATCTTTTATAAATGGCTCCGGGAAACCTCCGTTTTTAAACAGTCTTTCAAAATCTTGATTCTTGCTTTTAAATGGTTCGCTGATTTCCCGTTCTGGCAAATCAATGCGTCTTAACTCTGCCAAAGATAACTGATGCATACGATACGGGAAATATCTCCCCATCAGGCTGTCACCGCCTTTTTTATAGACATCCAATCTGGAACTGCCCGTAACAATAATATGCACCTTTCCTTTATATGTATCGTAGAACCCTTTTAGAAAAATTTTCCACTTGCCGTATTTGTGGATCTCGTCAAAAACAATAATCGGAGTATCTTTGGTAAGCCTGTCTAACCCGGAAAAACCTGCTACGCTGTTAACCCCCTCTAAGATAATCTTTCTATGATCCAGATTATCCCAGTTTAAATAAGAAAATTGGCCGGTAAGTTCCTTTGCCATAAGACTAACTGTGGTCTTTCCGGCCTGCCTCGGACCAACAAGAAAAATCATCTGTTGATTGCGTTTAAAATGTTCCCTGATTAAAGAAGTATAAACTCGATCCATTTGACTCTCCTTGATATCTCACATACTATTATCATCTATGACTAGTTTACCATATATCTAAAATTAGTCAAGACTATTTTTATACATATCTAATTTTGGTCGAATAACTGTTTTTCTTATACTGGCTCCCCGAGTAGGACTCGAACCACTTGCCTCTCTGGTTACAAACATTGAATCAGTGTTTACTTATAATAAATCGCTTATTTAGGCAGCGACCAAAACATGCGTTGAAGCAACTTTTTCTTCTTTTAATTTTGGTTTTATAATAATCTCTACATCTCTGCCTAATTTATTTAACAATATTAATAAATGATCCAGAGAAAACATGTTGAGTTTACCGTTTATGAGGCAAGATACCTTTGACTGTGGAATATCAAGCAGATCTGAAGCCTCTTTTTGTGTAAGATTTTGTTTTTTGATAATCTCGGCTATACGAGACATTATTTGCGCCCTAGCCATGGTTCTTTCAGGATAAACAGTTCCTATGTCTGCAAATATATTTCCGCTTCCTCTGTGGACTTTTCCTCCTGTTTTCATAATCAATCACCTCTCTCGTAATTTGTTTTATAATCTTCTTCTGCTATTTTTAATCGCCTTTTAATTAACTCAATATCCCGTTGTGGAGTTTTGATTCCACGCTTTGATTTCTTTTGGAAACAGTGTAAAACATATATTACTTTCTTAAAACTTACGGCGATAAGTATCACCGGAAAAATCTTCAATAATCTCTAATACTCCTGCGCCGCCAAAGCCTTTTAACGGTTTGGCGCTTGCCGGCTTTTTACCTTCTTGAGCCTCAAAGAGCGCATATCCTATATCATCTTTTACTTCTTCGGGAAACGCCCGGATATCTTTTCTTGAGGAGCCAATAAAATCTAAATTTTTCACCATTATTCTCTCCAATCAAAGTATACCATATTTGGTATATTTATCAAGCTTTTTATATCAAACTTCGTTAAGAGACGGCTGAGGGACAGAGTTTGTTTATGGGGCATGTGGCGCATAGCGGTTTTCTGGCATTGCAGGTTTTTCTGCCGTGGTCGACCATTATGTAATTAAA
>JAHIUV010000184.1 GCA_018817035.1 Candidatus Omnitrophota bacterium
CGCCGTGTCCTGAAAGGAAAAGCTCATTATATAGAGCAGATAATGGGTGCTCTCGCGTCTATAGAGGGTAAGATAGCGGAAATGGCCACAGGAGAAGGTAAGACCATAACCATAGCGCTTTCAGCAGTTGCTCTGGCGCTTAGCGGAAAAGGCGCGCATGTTGTTACTTCGGATGAAACACTGGCAAGACGTGCTCTTGAGAATGAAGATATAGGCGGAGACGGACTTGGCATGTTATATGCGTCTCTGGGGCTTACTTCAGCCGTGATACTTTCTAACGACAGGACCCTGGTCTATGAAAATGGAGATTTTAAGGAATATAAAGGCCGCGAGGCAAGAAGAAAGGCTTATGAGTCTGATATTGTTTACGGAACTCTTAGTGAGTTTCAGTTTGATTATCTGCGGGATAATATGGTCTTTAGTAAGAAAGATCATGTCCAGCGCGGTCATCATGCCATAATCATCGATGAAGTAGACAATGTGTTAATAGACGAAGCCAATAGCCCGGCTATATTGTCAAAGCTGATGGATTCACAGTTTTCCGAAGATTTTTATAAAAAGATCAATGACATAGTAAAAGGCCTTGATGAGGAAGTTGATTATGAAAGAGAGTTTACCGGAGGCCAGGAAAATGTATATCTGACAGATGCTGGTTATGAAAAGATAGAGCAGGCTATAGAATTTGACCTTAACGATCCTTTGGTGAAAATGGCTGTTTATCAGTCCCTTCACGCCAATAAAGTCCTGAGAAAAGTAGATAAGGCAGCAGGACAGGTTATAAGCAGAAAAAGCTATCATGTAAAAGACGGAAAAGTCATTATCATGAATGCCGAGGGTTTTTCAAAAGAAGGAAGCGCTTGGAGCAATGGCCTTCAACAGGCAGTAGAAGCTTCTGAAGGTGTTGAGATAAGTCCCGTTACCATAACAGCAGCTACGGTAACTCCGCAGTCATATATAGATCTCTATGGAATGAAGAGTGGTTTTACAGGTACAGCCACGGAAGAAGCCGAAGAGTTTTATGAGACTTATGGCCTTGAAATAGTGGAAATACCCACGCATAAACCTATTATCAGGAAAGATCTTTTCGGCAGGATATTCCTTACTAAAGCGGCTAAGCTTAGGGCTAATGTCGAAGAGATTATGAAGTATTACACTGAGGGACAGCCTGTTCTTGCGCTGGCAGGATCCATAGAGGATAGCGAAACACTGCGTGCTATGGTAGAAGAAGAACTTATAAAACGCGGCATAGCTAACGCAAACTTGCAGATATTGAACGCTAAAACTTCACTGGAGGACGAAAGAAAGATCCTGGACGGAGCCGGAAAAACAGGAGCCATTACTATAGCGACGCATGTCGCGGGAAGAGGAACAGATATAAAACTCAGCAGCGGAGCCCTGAAGAACAGAGGCTTGCATGTTATAGAAATGGATGCAAACGTATCATTACGCATAGAAAGACAGGGGCGAGGCAGGGCCGGAAGACAGGGCGAGGCAGGAAGCAGTAATATAATTATATCCTTAGATGATGAGCTCTTTGATGTGCTCGGAAAATCCCGTATTGATAAGATAAGAAAGAAAATGTTTGCTTCACAAGATAGTTATGATCTTGGAGGGAAAGAAGGCAAACTCTTCAGGAAGCTTATGGCCGAGGCGAGAAGAAAGCATCAGATCAACGGCCAGGCGTCCAGAAAACTGCTTATAGAACAGGATGCGTCTATAAGTAAAGCAAGAACAGTGCAGTATACGAGAAGACAGGCAGTGCTTGACGCAGAAGACGAAGATAGCTTAAGTAATCTTCTAAGCGCCTTGGCGATGGGAACAGTGGATCTTATATTAAAGGATTATTATGTAGAGCAGATATCAAGCGTTGAGATAGTGAAGAATGAAATAAGACGCCTCTTTAATATAGAGTTAACTGATAAGAACCTTGAATCAGGCATGGAGCTACTGAGCGCTAATATAAATATTTTAATAGATAAGGTTATAAGTTCAAGGATAGAAAAATTTGGTGTGCAGGGTTTGAGAGAATTTACCTTGACCCAGATGGACGAAGGGTGGGAGGCATATCTTGAGGACATAGAAGAGCTGAAGCACCAGTCACGCTCAGGCGACGAGAAAAAATCCGAAGCAGAGTTTAATATAGATGCTTTTAATAGTTTTAAGAAGAGAACTATCGAGATGCAAAGTGATATCCTCGGGGCTATTGCATATGGCCCTGAAAGATACTTTATAATGAAGAAGGCTCAAGAGCTGGCCCGTATAAGAGAAGAGGAAGAAACCAGATTCAAAGAGACGCTGAAGTCCGCAAGAGCGGGAGAAAAAGGTTTGTCTTTGTCGGGTCTCATAGGTAAAAAATTTAACGCAGGTTCTGTTTATGGAAAGGTGGGAGTGGCAGGAACTATGCTCGTTATGGCAGTTGCTGTTCCTGAATTTGCCAGTGCCGCAGGAAGGATTGAAGCCAAGGTTGCTGAGGAGGAAGCTTTTAATGGGACTATGGATAGATTAGGCATAGACAGTGATCTTGCTAATAGAGCGGTAGATATGGTCGATTCAAAAATAAAAGAAGCAGAAATATCAGGTGTAGAAGTTACAGATGAAATCTTTAGCAATATAATTTCAGAAACAACTAAAGAGATAGGATTGGCTGATGAACCGGCAATAAAAATAGCTTCTGCGGTAATGCCTGACGAAGATAAGAAAAAGAAAGGCGATCTTAAGAAAGACGATAAGAAAAAGGATATGAATGCTTACGAAAAGTCCATACAGCGATTGAAAGACGTATGGGGAGTATCTGATGAGCATATTTATGAAATAACAGGGGAAGCGCTGCGAGATAGCCTAAGAAGAGAGCAAACTAGACTCAGGACAGAATCTAAAATAGTAATTCCGACAGCCAGTCCCAGTATTGTAAGCTTAAAAGTTACAGCGCCTGAGTATACCCCTCTTGACAGCGCAGGAATAGTAACGTTGTTGCAAGATACAAGAAATATCCTTGATACACATAAATATGTCAATGCCGACAAGCACGACATGAGAAATGTTGCTATTCCTAGTATTCTGCGTCACAGGATACTCGCTGACGGCGGAATAGACGATCCTGAGAATAGCGTGCTTAATATTGCTGTCCCTGAGAAAGAAAAAGAAAGAGAACAGATAGATACGCATTATTACTATGACTACAAAGGCCTGCTGGAAGCGTTTGCGAAAGGGAAAGTTTATTTCAAGACAGATTTGACGGATGATAAGGGTGTTACTAAAGAACAGACTGTTAAGTATTCAGACAATGCGTTTGCACAGTTCAAAAACTGGTTCAGAAAAGGTGAATATAAGATATTCAAAGCAGCGGAAAATAAAGAAATATATTCTCTTGTCCAGATGGAGCAGAGGAACAGGCTATTCGCTTATGAGGATAAAAAAGACGAAGAAGCGCGATATATATTACCTGAACTTGTAGTCGGATATGAAGATAGAGATGATGCTTTTAAGACATTCGTGCTCTCCGGAGATACCTATATAGACGAGAAAGAAAGAGAAAAGATTTTATCGGATATGAAGACAGTGGAGGATGCCAGAAATAAACAAGTAAGAGAGATAAAATCTGGCCTTAATGCTGTAGAACTCAAGATAAAACGCAATGAAGAAAACCTGATAGCTAAAGCTAATGAGCTTGAATTAAGAAATAAATTACTGCAGGACAACTATAAATCAATAGTTTCCGTAGAGGTCAATACTGATTATAGTATTGTAGAAAAAGGCATACGTAATGAAGGAAATGAAAAACTAAGAGAAAATGCTATAGAGGCAGTAAGCGATTCGTCTATGTTTATGACAATAGGATACATAGACAGTTCCTTTGTGATGAAGACATTTGATAATGAGGGCGTACAAAATAAAGGAGCAGAAAGAAAAGGCCCGAAGCGTTATATTACGGACGTTTATAATACTTCTACCGGAAATCTTTTGTTTATAAACGAAGACCAGGTCAAAAAAGCAGAGGAAGATTTAGAAGACGCTATTGCGATACTTGCCAATGCAGAAGCTAATATAGTTAACATGGCTGAACTTGCGTCAGGTACTTCTCTGGTAGCGCCTACAGAACTTGAAGCCAATGCAAAGGCTTCCCCTGCCTACATAAATATGCTGACATATTGGGGTGGTATGCACATAAAATCAAGGCCTGCCAGGACTATCAAAGATTTCATAAAGGAACTTACAGAGGCTAATAAACTGAAAAAAGGAGATTATAAGGTAGTTGAGAACGAGAACGGAAAATTCATAACCTGTGAGAAGACGAAAGCCAGCTTCAGGGTAATGGATAAGAAAAAAGATAAATATATAGTCATAAATAATTATCAGGCATTGCTGGATATCCAGAGCGCTGTTTCAAAGGTCAAAAAAGGCAGGGAAGGCTTGGAGATAAACAATAACCCGGTAGAGTTCGGAGTACTGGCTGCCAAGATGAATCTGCGTCTCGCAAAACAATCCAGGGCTAATTTTATATTTAAAACCGAAGGTATAAAAGAAGGAAGAGTAACTAAGTTTAACCTAGAAACAGGTCAGGAAAGTGTATTTGTAGGAGAAAAAGAGATCGAGAGATTCAAAGATGTTATGTACCGTGAAGCCGAGTCATATGACCAGAGTATAAATGCCTTTATCTGGAAACATAA
>JAHIUV010000185.1 GCA_018817035.1 Candidatus Omnitrophota bacterium
CTTGGCTGTAAACATGATAACAGGTTTATGTTTATGTTTTTCATCAAACTTTATCATCCTGCAGACTTTATAACCGTCTATTTTGGGAAGCATAAGATCCAGAAGGATCAGGTCAGGCCAGTCAGACATGGCCTTATCAAGGCCCTCCTGCCCGTCAAGGGCCTCATCCACATCATATCCTGATGCTTCAAGGCGAAATCTCAGCATTTTCCTTAGGTCATCCTCGTCGTCCACTATAAGTATCTTCTTTTTTAAGCTCATAAAAGGCTCCTTATCTTTTGCAATAGCTCTCTCGCGTCAAATGGTTTTTCGACAAAAAGAGAAACACCTTCAAGCGCAAAAAGATCCCATACTTTCTTCTTTTCCTTGGCTGTCAGGATAATAACCGGAATTTCCTTATATTCTTCTTCTTTTCTCATTTCCCTCAAAGCAGTATAACCGTCCATTTTTGGCAGCATAACATCCAATAATATCACGTCAGGCTTCTTTATTTTGATCGCCTCCAGCATTTCTTCGCCGTTTTGAGCCCCCATAAATTCAAAGCCTTCGCTTTCTATCCTTAGCTTAAGCATTTTCAATATATCCGGGTCATCATCTACCACTAAAACTCTTTTTTTGTCCATATAACACCTCCGAACAGGGTATGAAATTAAACCATGAATTCCCCGCTTTTTAAATTCTCCTCAGCCTTCTCTATCAAACCCATCTTATTATTAGTATTTTCAGGATAGACAGCAAGGCCGTATTTTAAAGGTATTTTTATTTTTTCTTTTAACCGCTTCAGTATTTTCTTCGTGCCTTCCCTGTCAGTCCCGGCCATTACAGCTACCACGCTGCCCTGCCTGAACCTTACGACCCTATCCTCGGGCCCTCTGACAGTAGATCTGACTATTTTCTCTATACCCGCCATTTTTTCTTCATTAGCGTCTTTTTTGATTTTCACGCCAAAAAATATCAAAGCCAGGTTTGAATCATTGTAGCCGGCTTTCGTTATCGAATCATCCAGTAAAAAATTAAATTCGTCGTCCTTTTTATAAACAGGTAACGTAAAAGTGATCTTCGTGCCTATGTCTTTTTTGGATTCAGCCCGGATATCTCCGCTATGACAATCTATGATACGCCTGCATACGGCCAGGCCCATCCCTACGCCGCTGTAACTGCGCGTCATTCCTGAATCCAGGGGATTAAACATATTAAAAAGATTGGCCGACTGATCCTCGGGTATACCGATGCCGGTATCCTCTATGCCGATCTTTATTACGTTCTTTCCGTTTATAAAAGCATTACTGCTGGAAAGGCTGATACAACCATCAGGTTTATTGAATTTTATAGCGTTAGATATGAGATTTTTAAACACCTGCCTGATCCTATCCGGGTCAAACCATGTCATGCATATATCTTCCGCAAGATCCATCTCGAACCGGATGTTTTCTTTCGCCGCCGATTCTTTCATCAGTTCATAGGATTCCTTTATGATCTCGTTCATGTTCATCTTTCTCTTATGCATCGTGACCCTGCCTGATTCAAGCCTTGAGAAATCCAATATATTGGTTATGACATTGACGAGCCTGTCTATATTTTTTTTGGCCATGATCAAAAAATTCTTCTGCTCCACATTAATAGGGCCGGCAACGCCGTCCAGGACCAAAGAAACGCTTTCTTTTATAGCGGTTAAAGGTGTCCGTAATTCATGAGAAATAATAGACACAAAATCAGATTTTACCTTGGACAAAGCCTCTATATCCTGGCCTGCTTTTAAAAGCGCCTGCCTTAATTCTTTGATCTGCTTCTGCGCGTCACTCATAACTCTACCCTTACTGATCTAAAAACCTACCCTATGATACGGTTATATATATTATATATACTATATCCTTTACATCCTACCGTCAAGCAATTTGGGGATTAACGGGTAGTGTATATCAATATTGTTTGAGTCCCTCGACTACGCTCGGGATAAACTTAAAGAGTCGAGAACTAAGCCTGCTTAAAAATATTGTTCGAGCGAGTGAAACGAGTCAAGAACTAAGCCTGCTTAAAAATATTGTTCGAGCGAGGCACGGAGTGCCGGAGTCGAGAACTAATGCTTCTCTTCTACAATATCGGCATCCTCAGTGTCTTTGCTCAGCGCCGGGAACAATTGATGCTTCCTTTCAAATATTCTTCGAGCGAAGC
>JAHIUV010000186.1 GCA_018817035.1 Candidatus Omnitrophota bacterium
GATGTACAATAGTTTGTTCAAGGAATCCCTTTATATATACGCTGAAAAATATAATTCAAGGCTTTTGAACGCTTTCAGGAAATTTGACGCGAGCGGCAAGGTCGAGATAATGGTATGCGCCGGCACGCACGGGTTTATTCCTTTGATGGAGATGTATCCGCAGGCAGTCAGGGCACAGGTAAAGATCGCCGTGGATACGTATAAGAGGATCTTCGGGCACGCGCCTAAAGGCATGTGGCTTCCTGAGTGCGGATATTATCCCGGGGCAGATGATATACTGAAAGAGTTCAACATAAAGTTTTTCATAGCCGATAGCCACGCTGTTTTATTCGCGGAGCCCAGGCCGGCTTTTGGCGTCTATAGCCCGTATTTTTGTAATTCAGGCACGGCGATTTTCGCGAGAGACAATGAGAGCTCAAAGGCTGTGTGGAGTTCAGTCGAAGGCTACCCGGGTGATTATAATTACAGGGAATTTTACAGGGACATTGGATATGACCTTGATTATGAATATGTAAAGCCATGCCTTAATGGCGACGGCACCAGGATGAACACCGGCATAAAATATCACAGGATAACAGGGAAGACAGACCATAAGGACCTTTATGATCCCGCATGGGCAAAGGACGCTGCCGCGGGCCACGCAGGGAATTTTATGTTCAACAGGGAAAAACAGATAGAGCATTTATATAAAGGCCTGGGCGGCAGGAAACCGATAATCGTGGCTCCTTATGACGCGGAACTCTTCGGGCACTGGTGGTTTGAGGGGATTGACTGGCTTAATTTTGTAATAAGAAAGGTTTGTTATGACCAGCAGGTTTTTAAACTGATCACACCTTCGGGATACCTGGAACTTTATGATAAGTTCCAGGTGGTAACGCCTTCTTTTTCAAGCTGGGGCTGGAAAGGCTATAGCGAGGTATGGCTGGAAGGTTCCAACGACTGGATATACCCGCATCTTCATATGATGGTAGAGCGGATGACGGAACTCGCTAACACTTTTCGCGACGCTTCAGGAGGCCTGGAAAAAGCGCTTAACCATATGTCCAGGGAACTCCTCTTGGCCCAGGCAAGCGATTGGCCTTTTATGATGAAAACTGATACATTCGTGTCCTACGCCTCACAGCGCGTAAAAGACCACGTGGACATATTCAATAAACTATATGAAATGGTAACACAGAACAGGATAGACACAGACTGGCTGGAAAAAAGAATAAAACAATACAACATCTTCCCCGAAGCAGACTACAAGGTTTACGCAACGGCTTAACCTTATCTGCCTGTCCAATGAGTATTTCAAACAATATTGTTCGAGCTTGTCCCGAAGTATCGGGACATAGTCGAGAACCGATGCTTTTGCTTCTCGACTCCCTTCGGTCGCTCGAAGAATATTATTTGAACTATACAAAAGTTAACAAAATATTTTACAATATCAGTACGAATAAAATATTGTATTCCGGATAGATTTATTATATAATAAACATTTGTTTGAGGAGGGGTTTACCTTGAGGAATGTATTGACGTTTATAATGGCAGGCGGAAAAGGGGAGAGGCTTTATCCTCTTACTAAGGACAGGACTAAGCCCGCGGTGCCTTTTGGCGGCGTGTACAGGATCATTGATTTTACGTTGTCGAACTGCGTAAACTCTGATATGCGCAGGATACATGTCCTTACGCAATATAAGTCTTATTCGCTTACAAAACATATATCCAGGGGCTGGAGTATCGTGAACGCGGAACTCGGGGAATTTATTGACGCGATACCTGCCCAGCAGAGGGTCGATGACAACTGGTATAAGGGCACGGCTGATTCTATCTACCAGAATATTTACGCGATCAAAGATGAAAATCCTGAATATGTCCTGATATTGGCGGGAGACCATGTATACAAGATGGATTACAGGGAAATGATAGACTATCACGCGGAAAAAGGCGCGGACCTTACTGTGGGCGTCGTGGAGATCACCAGGGAAAGGGTGTATGAGTTCGGTATCTGCGATGTTGATAACGACCTTAGGGTAAAAAGTATAATAGAAAAACCAAAAGACAGCGCTAAGGTGCCGGGAGGCTCCAAAAATGTTTTTGCCTCAATGGGGATATATGTATTCAAGGCTTCTGTTCTGGAAGACGCGTTGACAGAGGACGCGAAAAACGAGAAATCTTCGCATGATTTCGCGAAAGACATTATTCCGTTGATGTTGAAAAAATACAGCATATACGCGTTTAATTTTATAGATAAAAAAAACAATAAGCCGATGTATTGGCGTGACGTAGGCAGCCTTGACGCTTATTATGACGCTAACATGGAAATGATAGCGGTATTTCCCGGCCTGGATCTTTACAGTAAAAGCTGGCCGTTCAGGACATATCAAGAGCAATATGGCCCGTCAAAGACAGTGTTCGCGCAGGAAGACGAACACAGGGTCGGGGCGGCGCTTGATTCATTGGTTTCCAACGGATGCATAATCAGCGGAGGCAAAGTGCAGTCAAGCGTATTGTCCCCCAATGTCAGGATAAACAGTTTTTCCGAGGTCAGCGATTCTATTTTAATGGAAGGTGTTGATATCGGCAGGTACGCCAAAATAAAGCGCGCTATCATAGATAAACACGTAAAAATCCCACCCAAGACTGAGATAGGTTTTGACAAGGAGCAAGACAGCAAGCGTTTCAAAGTAACGGAATCAGGCATAGTAGTCATACCGAAAGGCATGGTACTGTAAGATGATAAGGAAAGCTACTGTAGGCGACATAAAGGCCATACAAGAACTTATAAATTTTTACGCTAAGTTGGACAAGATGCTGCCGCGCTCACTGAATGAACTGTATGAGAATATCAGGGATTTTTTTGTTTGTGAGCAAGAAGGAAAAGTTGCCGGCTGTGTGGCGCTGCATGTCACGTGGGAAGACCTCGCGGAAATAAGGTCTCTTGTTGTCGCTGAATCCATCCAGAAAAAGAAGCTGGGAACTGAACTGGTAGACGCGGCAATAGCGGACGCTAAAAAGCTGAACATAAAACGGTTATTCGCGCTGACGTATGTGCCGTCGTTTTTTGAGAAGCTCGGGTTCAGGAAAATCGAACACTCTGAACTGCCTCACAAGATCTGGTCTGAGTGCATAAAGTGCGTCAAGTTTCCCGACTGCGAGGAAACCGCGCTGGTAAAGGATATATAAATGGCTTATACAATAACAGAAAAAATATTGCTCGCTCATACTAAGGAAAAGGCCATCTCGCCGGGAGATTTTATTTACGCTAAAATAGATATGGCGCTCGGCAATGATGTTACCGCCCCTATCGCGATAAAGGAATTTGAGGCTTCAGGGACAGGTAAAGTCTTTGACAGGAAAAAGATAGCCCTCGTGCCTGACCATTTTACTCCGGCAAAAGACAGGAAGAGCGCTGTGCAGGCAAGGATACTTAAGGATTTCGCGGATAAACACAGGATAGAGAATTATTTCGAATTAGGCCGCATGGGAGTGGAGCACGCGCTCTTGCCGGAAAAAGGATTAGTAGGGCCGGGTGACCTGGTCATAGGGGCTGATTCCCATACATGCACTTATGGCGCGTTAGGCGCGTTCTCGACCGGCGTGGGCTCTACGGATCTCGCCGCGGGTTTTATTACCGGGTGTGTTTGGCTCAAGGTCCCTGAGACGATAAAATTTGTTTACAGGGGGAAGCTGGGAAAATGGGTAGGAGGAAAAGACCTGATCCTGCATACCATAGGCGATATCGGCGTAGACGGCGCGCTGTATAAGGCAATGGAGTTTACAGGGGATGCTATTAAAAAATTGCCCATGGACGACAGGTTTAGCATGTGCAATATGGCAATAGAGGCAGGCGGAAAATCAGGCATTATCGAGCCTGACGCTATTACGCTTAAGTATGAGCGCTCCGTGAACCGGAAAAGAATAGTAAAATTTAAAAGCGACAGGGACGCTAAATATTGCGAGGTTCGTGAGTATGACGTAAAAAAGATAGAACCCCAGGTTTCAGCCCCGCATCTGCCGAGCAACGCGGGCGCGGTTACTAAGTTTAAAAATGTGAAGATCGACCAGTCAGTTATAGGTTCCTGCACGAACGGCAGGATCAGCGACTTTAGGATAGCGGCAAAGGTTTTGAAGGGTAAAAAGGTCAATTCTAACGTGCGGCTGATAATAATTCCAGCGACGCAAAAGATATACTTAGAGGCGATCAAAGAAGGGCTTGCCAAAATATTTATTGACGCGGGCGGTGTTTTTTCGACTCCGAGCTGCGGGCCGTGCCTTGGCGGGCACCTTGGGATATTAGGGAAAGGCGAGAGGGCTATAGCGACCACTAACAGGAATTTCCGCGGAAGGATGGGGCATCCTGAGAGCGAAGTTTATCTCTCTAATCCCGCTGTGGCCGCGGCAAGCGCGATAAAAGGCAGGATAGCTCATCCTGACGAATTGTAATCCCGCACCTTTTGGATATTTATGTATCACGTATATATATTAAAGAGTGAGAAGAATGGATCTTTGTATGTAGGATATACTAGTGATATTGAAAACAGGTTACAAAAACATAACAATGGTCTTGTAGGGTATACTAAAAAATATAGACCATGGAAATTAGTTTATTACGAAACATTCATATCATTAAAAGATGCGATGAAGAGAGAAAAGAGCCTTAAATATTTCGGCAAGGCTTATGGGCAATTAAAAGGAAGGATCAAAGGCAGTTTGAATATATAAAAGGTGCGGGATGAAATTCAAAGGTAAAGTATGGAAATTTGGCAATGACGTTAATACGGATGAAATAATACCGGCAAGGTTCCTGAATACCCAGGACGAAAAAGAGCTCGGTGCCCATTGCATGGAAGACATTGACGTGACTTTCGCTAAAAAGGCTTCGAAGGGCGATGTGATAGTCGCTGGTAAGAACTTTGGGTGCGGTTCTTCCAGGGAGCACGCTCAGATCTCTTTGAAGGGCGCAGGAGTTTCATGCGTGATAGCCGAGAGCTTTGCCAGGATATTTTACAGGAACGCGATAAATGTGGGACTACCTATATTCGAGATAAAAGACACGAGCGATATTAATTCAGGGGATTACCTGGAGATAGATCTTGATAAAGGAACGATCCTTAACCTGTCGGAGAATAAAGAGTGTAAGATGCAGCCATTGCCTAAATTTATCCAGGAGATAATCAGGGCAGGAGGGCTGTTGAAATGGGTAAAAAAGAGAAAATAAAGGGATAGCATATAATAGCCTGTTGACTTTTATGTATCAGAGATTTATCGTTGTTCTCGACTCGTTTTGCTCGCTCGAACAATATTGAATATTCTTCGAGCGAAGTCGAGAAGATATGAAGTCAGAAGAGTTTATTATGGCGTCAATAAAGGAGGTAACAGGGAAATGCGGGACAAGGCATACAAGATAGCGGTTATTGGCGGTGACGGAACAGGCCCTGAGGTCGTGAAGGAAGGGTTAAAAGTTTTAAAGGCATTGAGCGAAAAGAATGGTTTTAAATACGAGACTGTGGACTATGACCTCGGCGGAGAGAGGTATATGAAGAAACAGGAGTTGGTACCTGATTCTGTTTTAAAAGAACTCTCGACCGTAGATTCTATATATTTAGGCGCGATAGGCCACCCTGATGTAAAGCCGGGTATCCTGGAGCAGGGCATACTTTTGAAATTAAGGTTTCATTTTGAGCAATATATAAATCTCAGGCCTGTAAAGCTGTATCCCGGCGTATGGACACCGTTGAAAGACAAGGGCCCGGAAGATATAGACTTTGTCGTCGTGAGGGAAAATACAGAGGGTTTGTATAAAGGCCTGGGCGAGTTCCAGAAAAAAGGCA
>JAHIUV010000029.1 GCA_018817035.1 Candidatus Omnitrophota bacterium
AGACAATTCTATGAGCTCTTTTTTGGTATAAGAAGCGCCTGTCGGATTCGTGGGATAGTTAAAAATAATAGCTTTGACGCCCTTTGAAATATTTTTTTCCACAAGGGACGGAGTCAGCTTAAAGCCCGTGCTTTTTGTGTCAATGAACACCGGCCTGCCTCCGGCAAGAGAAGTAACCGGGTAATATGACACGTAACAGGGCTCAGGTATCAGAACTTTATCCCCACTGTCCAATAAAGCCCTTACGGTTATATCAAGGCCCTCGCTAACGCCTGTAGTGACTAGTATCTCTTGTTTAGGGTCATAGCTGATACCATATTTATTCTTTAAAAATTTTGATATCTGCAGTCTCAGTTCATACAGGCCCATATTGGACGTATAGGACGTATACCCTTTTTCGACAGAGAATATCGCCGACTCGCATATATTCCACGGAGTGACAAAATCCGGCTCTCCCACTCCGAGCGAGATAACGTCCTTCATGCCTATAACGAGTTCAAAAAACTCCCTTATACCCGATGGCGGTAACTTTTGTACTTTTTTAGAAATATTCATGACTTAACTTTCTGCTTTCAGCTTTCAGCGGCTGATAATTACTGTTAAAACGATATGGCAATACGTTTACTGCGCTCCGCGCGCTTAAGTATATCACCGTCCTCCTTGTATTTTTTCAGTAGAAAATGTGTTACAGTCCCCCTTACATTATCAAGCGTCGCGAGCCTCTGCGAAACAAAGCTGCTGACCGTCTGTATGTCCTCACCTTCCACGACCAGTAAAAGGTCATAAGAACCTGATAATAGATAACAACTCACGACTTCAGGAAACCTGTATATTCTCTCAGCTATATGATCAAAACCATGCCCTCTCTGCGGCGCGATATTTACCTCTATCAAAGCCCGCACAGACCTGGTCTTATCCTTTATGAGCTCCCTATTAAGGACAGTCTTGTATTTTACTATTACCCCATCTTTCTCAAATTTCTTTATCGCTTTCCTCACTAAAGCCGGTTTTTTCTTTAAGATCCTGGCTATTTCCTCCGGCGTAGTCCGCGCGTCTTTCTCAAGTATCTCCAGTATTTCTTGCATACACACCTCCATTATCATTCTATTACGGCAAGGACTCCGCCTACCTTTACCGTGTCGCCCTCTTTTGCCGCGATCCGCTTCAATACTCCCGTTACTTTAGAGGGTACGTTAAACGCGGCCTTGTCTGTAGCCATTTCGACTATATCGTCGCCTTCCTTGATTTCATCGCCTTCCTTGAAATGCCAATAAGAAACAATCGCCTCTCCTACGCCTTCAGCCAATTCAGGTAATTTCAATTCTGCCACAAAACCTCCTTTTATTCAAGAGAAGAAGACCGCGTAAACGGACTGCATGAAAATTTCTTGAAACCCATCTCTTCCGCCCATTTTGAGAATTTATCAAATTCTCCGGGGCGCAAAAATTCCTCGACATCCAGGCATCCGGAGTCGGGCTTAAGATACTGGCCTATCGTAAGGATATCGCAATCAACATCCCTCAAGGCGTTCATTGTTTCGTAAATTTCTTTTCTTTCCTCGCCAATCCCCACCATTATGCCGCTCTTGGTCAGGAGATGCGGGGCTGATTCTTTCGCTAATTTTAAAACACCCAGCGATCTTTTATAATCCGCGCCCGGCCTTACCCTGTCATAGAGCCTGGGAACTGTCTCTATGTTATGCGCGAAGACATCAGGCCCTGAAGAAATTACCTTTTCTATCGAGTCCTTCCTACCAAGAAAATCAGGAACGAGCAGTTCAATGTTAAGCGCGAAGGCCTTGTCTCTTAATATCTCCACGCAATCGGCAAAATGCCCCGCTCCTCCGTCACTAAGGTCATCCCTTGTAACAGATGTTATGACTATATTGCGCGCGCCAAGCCTCGAAACAGCTTCTTTTATATCAAAAAGCTCACGTTTATCCGGAGGCTGGGGGTCATTGCACAGCTCAATAGCGCAAAAACCACAGTTCCTGGTGCAGGAATTACCCAATATCAGGAACGTGCATTTCTTTCTCGAAAAACAATCATATATGTTCGGGCACCTGGCGCTCCGGCAAACAGTATTAATGCGCAGGGAATCCAGCAATGTCTTCAGTTCTTCTATCTCCTTATCCGGCCTTACCCGCTGCCTCAGCCAGCAAGGGAATCTCTTTAAATGCCCGCACGAGTTTGTTTTTAGCATCAGATATATCCAATTCGCGGCAAAGTTCTTTTCTTAAAGACGTTATTTTAACACTATCCAGGCCGCACGGCCTTATGAACGAAAAAAATAAAAGATCAGGGTCTATATTTATCGCCATGCCATGATACGTGACCCATTTCCTGGCACCGATCCCTATTGACCCTATTTTTCTGTCTTCGATCCATATGCCTCTTAAACCCGGCTTTTTTTCCGCGTAAAGGCCATATTGTTCCAAAAAATACCCGCCCACGTCCTCAAGAAAATCCAAAAAATTATGGATGTCACGGCTTTCATTTTCAAGCCTGAATATAGGATACGCGACTATCTGCCCCGGGCCGTGGTACGTGACATCTCCGCCCCTGTCGACATTGATAACATCAATGCCCGCGTGGGAAAGATACTCCCTGTTCCTTAATATATTGCTCTCAGAACCTTTTCTTCCTATGGTGATCACGGGCTTATGTTCAGTAATAAGCAATATATTTTCACTGAGTCCGGAAGCAACAGCGTTCACCATCTCAAGCTGTAACTTATAAACCTCTAAAAAATCCGTAAGGCCAAGATCAATTACTTTCATAATATCTTCTCGACTCACGAAGTTTACCCTGAGCGCAGTCGAAGGGTTCGCTCGAAGAATATCGCGTTGTTCAAGGCTAAGCCTCGAACAACGCAGAATATTGTTCGAGCAAAGTCCCGAAGCATCGGGACGGAGTCGAGAACGTAGTCTTTGATTTGCCTTTACAAAAACCTCGCTTTGTACGACTCCAGGTGCTTTACAAGGCCCTCTATTTTTGTCATCCTCTCGATCGCTGTCTTTTCTTTTTCCAGCGCTTTTTTCGAATAAGTTATCGTGTGCATACCCTTAAGAAAAGACCTGACGCCCAATCCTGAAAAAAATCTGGCTGTCCCGCCGGTAGGCAGCACATGACTGGGCCCCGCCACATAATCGCCCACGCATACCGGAGAATAAGGACCTACAAAAATAGCTCCGGCGTTATTTATTTTTTTAATGACTCTGCTCGGACTTTTTATCAATATCTCCAGATGCTCCGGAGCGATCCTGTTTATGATCTCCGCGGCCTGATCAAGATTTTTCGCGAGCACTATGTAGCCTTTTTTCATTTCCTTGCTCATTGCCTTCGCGAACTTCTTTGAGGTAGTGACCAGTATCGCCATGCCTTTCAAGTGTTCCGCCTGCGCCTGCATGTCTTGTAAGACATAATTTTTATCCGAAAATTGGTTTGCCAGTATAGCGACCTCACTAGGTCCCGCCAACATGTCTATATCCACGTAACCAAATACCTGGCGCTTGGCTTCTGTCACATAATCATTTCCCGGGCCTACTATCTTATCTACCTTAGGAACGGTTTCTGTGCCGAACGCCAGCGCGGCTATTGCCTGGGCGCCGCCCATCTTATAGACCTCGTCAACATTCAATAGGTTAGCCACCGCGAGTATATGGGGGTCCACTCCGCCGAACTTGTTAGGCGGAGTCGCGAGCACGATTTTTTTCACGCCGGCTATCCGTGCCGGCAAAACACTCATATATACACTGGATACAAGCGGCGCTGTGCCGGCCGGAACATATACTCCCACGCTATCAATAGGCCTGAATATCTCGCCCACCTGGACACCCTCGGACTTTTTCATCCTCCATGGTTTTGGCAGCTGCCGCCTGTGGAATTTCTCTATATTGGCTATCACGGACTTAAGGTCATCTATAAAACCCGTGTCTATGTTCTGATACGCGGCATTGATCTCATTGGCGCTGACTTTCAGGTCTTTAGCGGGGATCTTGACCTTATCAAAACGCCTGGTGTATTTTAAGAGCGCGGCATCACCGTCTTCTCTTATATCATCCACTACCCTGCGCACCTTTTCAGTGACGCGTTTTTTGTTCCAGTAATACCTGTCGCACAGATTTTGTATCTCTTTGCTTGAAAGCCTCAATATTCTCATATATACCTCTTTGCTATTTCTTCCGCTTTCTTCACTATGTCCTCGACTTTAGCGGAAGTGCTGCCTCCTGCCTGGGCAAACTCAGGCCTGCCGCCTCCTTTTATACCAAACTCGGAGCCTATCTCATTGAGTATCGCGGAAGCATTAATAGGCGCATATGCCCCGACTACCATTGATATCTTTTTATCTTTTTCGGAAACCAGGACAAACACCACTTTTTTAAGCCTGGCTTTTATCGCGTCAGCTGTTTTTCTCAAAAGCGCCATATCGGCATTCTTTATCTCGGATACGATGACATCCGCATCCTTTATTTTTTCAGCGGTTTTCAGCAAGCTATCTATATTCGCGTTAACAAACCTATTGCTTACATTAGCCAACTCAGTCTCCAGAGTCTTGAGCTTTACTGATAAAGACCCTATTTCTTTCAATATATTGTCCGGAGCAGTCTTTAACTCCTTAGCTATCTCTTTTATTAATTCCGCGTCCTTTTTTATCTTTTCCCCGGCCGCCTCACCGGTGATCGCCTCTATCCTCCTTACGCCGCTCGCGACAGACGATTCAGACATGATCTTAAAAACTCCTACTTCTTTTGTCCTGTCCACGTGCGTGCCTCCGCACAATTCCTTGCTGTAATCGCCTACCGCTACCATCCTTACTGTATCGCCGTACTTTTCCCCGAAAAGAGCTATCGCGTCATGCTTCCCGGCCTCATCTATGCTCATTTCCTTGACACATACAGCGCTATCCTTTTGTATATTATCGTTAACCAGTTCCTCTATCCTTAAAATATCATCATCTGTCAATGCCTTAAAATGCGTAAAATCAAACCTTAGCCTGTCAGGCGCGACCAGGGAACCCGCCTGTTTCACGTGCTGGCCCAGGACCTGCCGCAGCGCGTTATGCAAAAGATGCGTGGCGGTGTGATTCTTTTTAATATTATTCCTACGCGCGAGATCTATCCTGGCAGTTACCTTATCGCCGGGATCCAATAAACCTTTTTTGATCTTTATCTTATGCTGGATCCTTCCGGCGACATCAAGCGCGTCGATAACGTCAGCCGCGACACTGCCTTCTTTTATTATCCATCCCGTATCACCTACCTGTCCGCCTTTTTCCCCGTAAAAATTTGTCTCTTTTAAAAAAATACTGTCTCCTGAGACCTGCAGTATTTCCGTCTCGATAGATTCCTTATCTTCTATAAAAATAGTTTCCTCGGGCAGTTTTATTTTCGCGTCGCCCTTGACCTCAAATATGGAACCTTTTATTTTACTTGTCTTCTTTGACTTTACGCGCTGCTCCTCCATACATCGATCAAAACATTTTATGTCCGACTTTATATTCCTATCCTGCGCTATCTCCCGCGTCAGTTCCGGGGGAAAACCATAGGTATCATACAGCTTAAATATATCAGGTCCGGGAAGGACGCCGGAACTCTTTACCCCGTCTATCATGGCCTCTAATCTTTCAAGTCCGTCATGCAGTGTATTCCTGAATCTCTCTTCTTCCGCCAAGACAACCTGGGCAATATCCTCCATCTGTCCGCCAAGTTCAGGGTAAGGCTTTTTCATTACCTTGACCACAGCCGGAACTAATTTATACAAGAACGGTTCCTGAAGGCCTAACCCCATTCCATACCAGTAAGCTTTTCTTATTAACTTACGGATAACGTAACCTCTCTCCTCATTGGACGGCATTACTCCGTCACCTATGCTAAATGTGACAGCTCTTATGTGGTCAGCTATGGCATTCAGCCTTCTGGCTTCGCCGTCTTTGACGCGCGAAACTCTTTTTATAGCATCTATGATCGGCAGGAACGAATCTATCTCAAAATTAGTCTTTTTGCCCTGCAATACCCTGGCTATTCGTTCAAGGCCCATGCCTGTGTCTATATTTTTATTCGGCAAAGGATCAAGCCTGCCGCCATCCTTCCTGTCAAACTGTGTAAATACCAGGTTCCATACCTCTACGCCGTCAGGCCCTCCGAAAAATATCTCTGAACACGGGCCGCACGGGCCGTTCGGACCGTCCGCGGGCGCGTTAGCGGGCCAAAAATTATCCTTCGCGCCAAGCTTCATTATTTTTTCTAACGGGACTTTAATGTCATCCTTCCATATACGATAGGTCTCGTCATCGTCTTTATATACCGACACCCAGAGATCTTTTTCTTTTAACCCCAGCACCTTTGTCAAAAATTCCCATGCCCACGCGATAGCGTCCTTTTTAAAATAATCCCCGAATGAAAAGTTCCCCAGCATTTCAAAGAAGGTGTGGTGGTTAGGCGTCCTGCCGACATTCTCCAGGTCGCCTGTCCTCAGGCACTTCTGGCACGTAGCGGCTCTTTTCGGCCCTTTTACCCTGCCCATGAACTCTTCTTTGAATTGATTCATTCCCGCGCCGGTAAAAAGAAGGGTAGGATCATTAGCCGGAGTCAGCGAATCACTTGGATAGACCTTATGCCCGCGTTCCCGGAAAAACCTCAAAAATAATTCCCGTATCTCATCAACTGTCATGTGTAATCGTGGATTGGGGACGTCCCATTTGGGGACACCCCGCATATGAAGAAATTATAAGCAATCTGCGGGGTGTCCCCAAATGGGACGTCCCCGTTATTCCTCGTTATTCCTTATCTCCGAGGCGCTGTTTTTACTTTTTGGCGAGCGTAGCCGCGAGCAGGCTTTCTCTGACATTTTTCTCTATTTCTTCCATTAACTTGACATTACCTTTCAGGAATTCCCTGGCGGATTCCCTGCCCTGGCCTATCTTCTCTTCGCCATAGGTTATCCATGAGCCTGATTTACCCAGGACATTAGTCTCAATGCCCATATCAAGTATACTTCCTGATCTTGAGATACCCTCGTCATACAAGATCTCAAATTCTGCGTTCCTGAATGGCGGCGCGACCTTGTTTTTAACCACTTTTGCCCTTACCCTAGCGCCTGTTACCACGTCGCCTGATTTTATGGCGCTTATCCTTCTCAGGTCTATCCTTACAGAAGAGTAAAATTTTAATGCCCTGCCGCCCGTGGTAGTCTCGGGATTACCAAACATGACACCTATCTTAATCCTTATCTGGTTTATAAAAATAACGCAGGTTCGCGTCTTGGAAATTATAGCCGTAAGTTTCCTCAGTGCCTGGGACATCAATCTTGCCTGGAGGCCGATATGCCGATCACCCATTTCTCCTTCTATTTCAGCCTTTGGCACCAATGCCGCCACGGAATCAACGACAATAAGGTCAACTGCCTTGCTGCGGACAAGCATCTCCACTATATCCAGGGCCTGTTCGCCTGTATCAGGCTGTGATATCAAAAGATCATCCAGGTTCACGCCTAATTTCTTGGCGTAAGTAGGATCCAGCGCGTGCTCAGCGTCTATAAAAGCCGCTACTCCCCCGCTCTTCTGAACCTCTGAAATAATGCTTAGTGTCAGCGTGGTTTTTCCTCCTGCCTCAGGACCGAATATCTCAACGACTCTTCCCCTCGGCACTCCCCCTACGCCAAGCGCCAGATCAAGAGAAAGCGCGCCTGTTGATATGGCATCTACATCGACCTTCACGTCCATGCCTAATTTCATGATAGCGCCTTTACCAAACTGCTTCTCTATCTGGGAAACCGCCAGGTCTAATGCCTTATCTTTGTCACTCTTTACAGCAACCTTCTTTTCTTCTTTTTTTACCATGATATTCCTCCTTTAAATTGCGGTTATTTTATAAGATTATACAACCCTAACCCCTTAAAGTAAAGCGAATTATAGCGTCACCTCCCGATAATAAGACAAGCTCCCCCTGTTTTTCTTTCAAAAAAATTTTAACCACTGCCTAAACCCGCATTGGACAATGCTTAACTTCACAAAACTGCAATGCACTGTTGTGAAGTTAAGAAAAAAGCTCCAATAGATAGTGTAAAATAGTTTGCTGACTTTTGAATATTTCAAACAATATTCTTCGAGCGTAGCCCCAAGCTTTATGTTCTCGACAAGCTCGAACAATATTGTCAGGGGCGAAGTCGAGAAGTTTCAAAGTCAGCAGAGTTTGTTGCAAT
>JAHIUV010000187.1 GCA_018817035.1 Candidatus Omnitrophota bacterium
ATCTGGCCCTTAAAGAGTTCCAAAAAGAACAGGAATTGACCAAGTTATATGATACTATAAGGCCCAGGGCAATAGCATTATCCACTATTCACACTATACACAGGCTCCTTTCCTCGACTCTTGACATGGATGAACTCATAGAGAGGATCGCGAGGCTTACCCTGCAGGTCATGAGGTCAAGATATTGCGCGATAATGCTTCTGAACGACTCAAAAACACACCTTATACCAAAAGCAATCATAGACCTGAAAAACACTTCCGGTAATGGGCACAAAAAGCATAAGGAGATCAAGATAGCTAAGGGTGTCCTTGGGGACGTTGCCAGGACAGGTAAGACCAGGTTATCGCGTAACTCTTTATGCGTGCCGCTGGTAGAAGAAGACATTATCGGCGTCATATGCGCGAAATTCAAGAGCAGCGCCGCCCCTTTTAATAAATTCGATATGGAGATATTGCTTACACTCGCGGAACAGGCAGTCATAGCCATCAAGAACGCCCAGATGTACGATGAACAAAAAAAAATGGCCTATGGCAGCATTAAATCGTTGGCCGCGCTGCTTGACGCGAAATCACCACATACGTATACGCACTCGGAACCATTCGTAAAGCTGGCGTTGGCTATTGCCGAAGAAATGAAACTGCCGAGAGAAAACATCAAAAACCTTAAATTCGCGGCGCTGCTTCCGGATACAGGCAAATTCAGCATACCGGATGAGATATTGAAAAAGCAAGGCGGACTTTCCAATGAAGAATATAATGTCGTGAAAAAACGGCATATCGAAGGCATAAAGATACTGGAGCCCCTGGAGTTCCTGAAGCCCGTTATCCCTATCATCAAGTACCATCACGAAAGATATGACGGCATGGGATATCCTGACGGATTAAAAGGTAAGCAGATACCTGTCTGCGCGAGGATACTTGCGGTCGCTGACGCGTTCGAGGCAATGGTTTCCTCGCGTCCGTACAAGGACAATAAAATAAGCATAAATCAGGCCCTGAAAGAAATAGAGAAAAATAAAGGCACACAGTTTGGCCCTGATGTGGTCAACGCTTTTATGACAGTCGCGCAAAAACCGGGGTTCGATAAAGTATTTTGGGTATAATCCTATGAAAAAAATAAGCGCCATGTTTAAAAACGAGATAACAAAGAAGATATTGCTTTTTTTTAACGAAAATCCTCAGTGCATTGACACGGCAAAAGGCATATCCGTATGGATAGGACAGGAACCCGAGGAAGTAAAAAAGGCGCTGGATAAACTGGTGAAGGAGGACATCCTTATAAATCATAAGACGATGTCTATCGACGCTTATTCATACACCAACCAAAGGGAAATAGTAAGAAGCGTGGAAATCTACATTAAGAAAAATCTTAAAAATATATGAGCGCGAAATTTCAAAGCAAAGGAGAAAAAGATCTATTTGATCAACTCCAGTCAGCTGACAGGGAGATAAGGAAGAAAACAAAAATACTCCTCCCTAATATAAAAAAAAATATCAACCTATCATATGAAAACATAATATTCATAGCGATAGGATTTGTGATGTCCTGTATAATCCTTTTTTCTTTTGGGGTCGAGAAAGGAAAGAGAGACGCGGCGCTCACGACAGCGGGCAATGAGAAAAAAATAGCTTTTACGGAAATAGAAGGGGCTGCCATAGTCGAAGATCACTCCACGGGATATGTAGTGCAGTTAGCGGCATTCAATAAAAGATCATCCGCGGAAGAAGAGCAGGGCAGATTGCAGAAACAGGGGTATCGCGCCGAAATAAGGCAGTCGGGCAGCTATTATCAGCTTTATGTAGAAGGCTTTCAGTCTATGGAAAAGGCGCAAAAGGCAAAAAACGACCTAAAAGAAATGTACAAGGACTGCTACATTAAAACGCTTTAAAAAGGGAGGAACAATGTCTCAACACTCAAGTTTTAAGGGTTCAAAAGGAAGTAAATCTCACAGGACAGTATTAAAAAGGTATGAAAAGTTCGCGGCCCTAAAAGAAAAAGGGCTGTTAAAAGAGGGTGATTCCATATTTGGCATGCCTAAACTCAAGATAGTAAGAGTAAAAGTAAAGAAGGAAAAAGCCGAGGAAAAGCCGGCAGAAGGAGCAGTAGCAGCCACAACCCCGGCAGCAGCCACAACAGCAACGTCGGCAAAACCAAAAGAAGAAAAAAAGAAATAGATATCTCACTTTCAAGCAATATTCTTCGAGCGAGGCCCGAAGGCCGAGTCGAGAAGCAAGAGGGTTCAAAAATAACAAAACGGAGGAAGCATGACGCGACTTTTAAAGGTATCCTTTGCGATATTGACCTTATCATTTGCCTTAACAGGCACAGGCTTCTCATCAGAGGAAGAAACTTTTCCTACGGCAGGGTTTATAAAAAATGACGATTCCAATGTGAGAGCCGGTGATAATATAAATTTTGAAACCCTGTGTTCGCTGAAAAAAGGCGATACAGTGACTATTATCGGAAAGCGCTACAGTTGGCTTAAAATAGAACTGCCTGAAAATGCGCGCGCCTATATTAGAAGCGACTTTGTGGAAATAACCAAAGATGAGGAAACAGGCATGGTAAATGCCCAGCGGGTAAACCTGAGAGCCGGCCCGGCGACTAAATATTCCATACTCGGACAGGTTTCTGAACCGGAAAAACTGACAATAATAGCGGAAAACGACGGCTGGTACGAAATAAAGCCCCCTAAAGAAGCGAGTGGATGGATCCATTC
>JAHIUV010000188.1 GCA_018817035.1 Candidatus Omnitrophota bacterium
AACAATTAACGGACAAAAAACAACGGAACGAAGTTTCCTGGCTTATGTGGTTTCCTCCGGCACTTCTGGCCATCCTGTGCATAGTATTCGGTATATTTGCCTATGCTGTTCCCTTGAAGCATTTTATAAGGCCTATACTGCCGGGTTTTGAATTTATAGGTACGTGGATGTCTTTAAAATCCACGTTATTTTTGTTCATAGGCCTTGGCGTAGGTGTTCTGGTATATTTGACGGGTAATTTTAAAGGTATCAGGGAAACAGGTTCTTATGTAGGAGGAGAGGAGATCATCGCGCAGGACGCGAAGATATCCGGAATGGAATTTTACAATACTGTAAAGGAATTGCCTCTTATAAGAGGTTTTTATAAGAGAGCGGAAGAAAAGGCCTTTGATATATACGAAGCCGGTAAAAAACTCGTATTCTTTTTTATAGGTATTTTTAAATATTTACACAATGGCGTACTGCCTACATATCTTGTGTGGTGCCTGATAGGCATAATGGTCTTTCTTTTTGCGCTGGTGAGGTAACAGGAATGCTTGAATTACAGATATTATTGGTATTTATGATCATAGGCGCGTTGATAGCCGTAAAGACAAAGGATCTTTTATCCTCTGTTATCGCGTTAGGCACGGTAGGCCTTGCGCTGTCACTCGCGTTCTTGGTACTTAAATCACCTGATCTCGCGATCGCTCAGCTCGTGGTAGAAATACTTTGCGTAATAATATTGATAAGGGCTACCATAAGAAAGGACCTGCCATTCTCTACGAGCGGACGGTGGTTCGTTAATACATTGATAGTTTTAGTGTTCATTGGGGTATTTTTGACATTTGGGTATTTTTGCATGAAAGATCTCCCTCGGTTCGGTGAGCCTGAAATGCGTATCGCACAGACATTTTTGAGCATGGGATTAAAAGAAACAGGGGCTACAAACTTAGTGACATCCGTGGTTTTGGATTACAGGGCTTATGATACTCTGGGAGAGGCGACTATTCTTTTTACCGCTGTAATAGCTGTTTTGGCGGTAATGCGCAGAGTCGGAAGGAAAAAATAATGGATGATCCAAAAAAAGGCATGACATTAATAGTAAAAACTATTACGCGGCTTACCGTAGGGCTTATACTTTTATTCGGTATCTATATCGTAAGTCACGGCCATGTCAGCCCCGGAGGCGGTTTTGCCGGAGGCGTGATCATATCTCTTTCATTTATACATATCATGCTTGCGTTTGGCGAGGAAGCGGCGTTTAAAAAGGTCAATCAGGGTATAGCTTCGTTGTTCGAGAGCTTTGGCGCTATCTTATTTATAACGATCGCGGCCATAGGCATGGGAAGCGGATATTTCTTTTTGAATTTCCTGAGAAAAGGGGAACCCTTTAAACTTTTCAGTTCAGGATTGATACCTTTATATAATATCGCCATATCTTTTAAGGTAGCATCAGGACTTTTTATGATAGTAATCTTGCTTATGCTGTTAAAGATCCCAAAAAAAGGTGAAAAGCAATGAGCGTTTATTTTTTGTGCCTTGTGCTTTTTTGTATAGGGTTATATTGTATACTAAGGAAAAGGAATCTTATAAAGATCATCATAGGCATAGCAATAGTCGAATATGCCGTAAATCTTTTCTTTATTCTTGTAGGCTACAGGATGAACGGCCGTGTGCCGATATATTCTCCTGATCAGACTATACGTGATATGGTGGATCCTCTGCCGCAGGCGCTTGTCCTGACATCCATAGTTATAGGGCTTGCGGTTACCGCGTTGATAGCGGCGATCGCCATGAGGGTCTATGAAAAATACGGGACTTTTGACATTACAAAGATAAAGAAGTTAAAAGGTTGATCTTATGACGCAAAACTTGTTACCATTATTTATAATAATACCGCTGGCAGCCGCGTTCTTAAACTCTCTTATAGGGAAAAGGATAAAGGGGTTTCCTGATGTTGTTTCAGCTGTTGCTACGTTTGCTTTAGCGTTTATCTCGGTTTATTCTGTGTTCCTGTTAAAGGAAAGCGGGACGCTCGTATATAAAGTAGGAGGATGGGCACCGCCAATAGGTATATCTATGGTTATGGACGGCCTTACCGTATTTATGTTGGTGACGCTTAATCTTATTGCTTTTCTTATAAGCATGTATTCCGTAAATTACATGGAAAAATATACGGATAAGTGGATATTCTATTCTCTTTTCCTGTTGGTCATAGGAGGCATGAATGGTGTCGTGATAAGCGGCGATATGTTTAATATGTATGTGTTCCTTGAGATCGCCGCGATCGCCAGTTATGCGCTTGTTGCTTTTGGCACAGAGCAAGAAGAACTCGAGGCCGCTTTTAAGTATGCGGTGATGGGAACAGTGGCTTCCTCGTTCATATTATTAGGAATAGTATTTTTATATAGTTTTACGTCTACGCTCAATATGGCTGATATGGCTATGCAGTTGACCGGAAAAGGCGCCTCCGGCATAGTAAGGCTGGCAGGTGTTTTCTTTTTGATGGGATTTGGGTTAAAATCAGCCCTTGTGCCTTTTCATGCGTGGCTTCCCGACGCGCATCCGTCGGCTCCGGCGCCTATTTCCGCGATGTTGTCGGGCATACTGATAAAATCGCTCGGAGTTTACGCCATAATCAGGATATTTTTTAGCGTATTAGGGGCAAGCGCCGGCATATTGAATATGTTGATGATATTGGGCGGTTTGTCTATGATCATGGGTGTATGTCTGGCGTTAGGCCAGTGGGATTTTAAGAGGCTTCTGGCGTACCATTCCATAAGTCAGATCGGTTATGTGGTTCTTGGAATAGGGCTTGGTACGCCATTAGGGATACTGGGAGGATTGTTCCATTTATTCAATCATTCTTTGTTCAAGTCTCTGTTATTCCTGAATTCAGGAGCTGTTGAATACGCTACCGGAACCAGGGATCTGCGGAAAATGGGAGGCTTAAAGGGCAAAATGCCTGTTACCGCGAATACTTCTTTAGTGGCGTCGATGTCTATAGCAGGCATCCCTCCTTTTAACGGATTTTGGAGCAAACTGATAATTATAGTAGCTTGTATACAGTCTTATCATTTCATATATGCGGCCCTGGCAGTAATAGGGAGCATATTAACCCTTTCTTCTTTTATGAAAGTCCAGAGATACGGGTTTTTCGGAGAATCAAAAGGAAAAGCCAATGTAAAGGAAGTCCCTTTCTTTATGAAGCTTTCCATGATCTTACTGGCATTGGTCTGTCTGTCCGCGGGACTTCTTTTATTGCCGTTATTTTATGATTATTTCCTTAAGCCGGCATCTGACGCTGTGCTGGCCGGCAGGGGTTATCTTGTCGATGTGTTGGGAGCCATATGAGAAACTTAGCTAAGATCTTAAGCGGGTCGGGAAGCAGGATCACCCTGTTCATATTAGGGATTATTACCTGGGCTTTATTGAATTGGCCGCCTGACTGGCAGCATATAATCGTGGGGATTTTCGTGTCAGCCTTTGTCGCTTACATGACAGGTGATTTTTTCTTAAAGAGGCCGCATCTTTTGACGCATGCCGGGCGCTACCTTTGGTTTTTTTATTATACCCCTATCTTTTTATGGGAATGTCTCAAGGCCAATATTGATGTGGCTTACAGGGTTATTCATCCAAACCTCCCTATCCATCCGGGCATAGTAAAGGTCAGGACTTCTCTTAAGAATGATACAGCCCTTACTTTTTTGGCAAATTCCATTACTCTGACCCCGGGGACGCTGAGCGTAGACGTGGACAAGGAAAAAGGCGTTTTGTATGTACATTGGATAGAAGTAAAGACTAAGGACACTGAGGAAGCAACGAAATGTATAGTCGAAAAATTTGAGAGGATATTAAAGAGGATATTCGAATGAAAAAAAGAAATGTCACCTACATATTAGGCGGGATCTTGATATTGGCGGTAGTTTCCGTAATATTATTCAAGCCGCTGCCTATTCTTTTTTATCCGGGCCTTCCGTTCGAAGGTTTTTTGAAGAGAGCGTTCTATATTCTTTTATTATCATTCGCGTTATGCTTATATAGGATAGTGAGGGGGCCTACTGCCGCTGATAGGGCGGTGACCCTGGATATATTAGGTGTTTTGATAGTAGGGTTTTGTGTTATTACGGGTATTTCTACGGGCAGGAGCTGGTATATAGATATAGCTATTGCCTGGGTTTTACAAAGTTTCATAGCAACGCTTGCTTTGGCTAAATTTTTGGAAGGAAAATCTCTGAATGATTAATACGATTGGATTAGTATTTATATCTGTCGGCCTTTTCTTTGATTTTGTCGGGTGCTTGGGGCTTGTCAGGCTTCCTGATGTATATAACCGCCTTCAGGCGTCGACTAAATGTGTAACTCTGGGGACATGCAGTATTTTGTTCGGGGCTTTTCTTATACACGGTATGACCGCGGCCGGAACAAAATCGCTTTTATGCATATTATTCCTAATATTGACTTCACCTGTATCCGCTCACGCGCTGGCTCGGGCGGCGCATAAGTCGGGCGTTAAGTTATGGGAAAAGAGTGTAGTGGACAGGTACGAGGAAGACGGGAATTAACCATACAGGATACTGAACATGAGATATCCAAAATTAAGAGAATTAGCCGAAGCTATCAGGGCATTGATACAAGGCCCTTACACGACAAAATTTCCTTTTAAGCCGCATGTGCCGGAAAAGAGATTTAGGGGGAAACCTGAATACTATAAGGACCAGTGCGTAGGATGCGGAGCCTGCAGTGAGGTTTGCCCTGCCGGGTGCATAGAGATGACAGACGTTGTCGACGGAAATCCTCCGCTGAGAAAACTTACCCTTCATTATGACAGTTGTCTATTCTGCGGCCAGTGCCAGGCGAATTGCATTACCAAAGAAGGAATAAAACTATCCAATAAATTGGATGACTTGTCTACGTTTGACAGGAATGACGCTATTGAATCAGTAGAAAAAGAACTTGTCCTGTGCGAAGCCTGTGGCTGTAATATAGGCGCTAAGGATCATTTGCTATGGGTCGCTAAAAAATTAGGACCCTTGGCCTATTCAAGCCCCACTTCATACCTATCCGCGCTAAAAGACCTTAAATTAGCGTATCTCAAGGTTGAGAAATCAGAAGACCTGACGCGCCAGGACCGCGTAAAAGTCCTGTGCCCAAAGTGCAGAAGAGAAATCACGCTCGAGACTTAAAGTCCATCTTAAACGGTAAAGTCGTTATATTATGCCTGGGAAATCCTGACAGGGGGGATGACGGCGCAGGGCCGTATTTTGCTTCTTTGTTAAAAGGAAAAACTTCTTACGAAGTGATAGATGCCGGAGTCACTCCTGAAAATTATACGGGCGTGGTGCAGAGGTTAAAACCCGATACAATAATCATAGTAGATGCTGTGCGGTTTGAAGGCGAGCCGGGGGATGTAGGGATTTTCTCGGGGGAAGACCTTCGTTCAGGCAAAGTCTCTACTCATGATGTATCCCCAAAACTATTAATAGAATATCTAAAGTCCTCTACAAATGCCGAGATTTACGTATTGGGAATAAAGCCTGTATCAAATAAATTGGGTGATTCGTTGAGCCAGGAAGTAAAACAGGCTGTAGAGGGTTTAACTTCACACTTTTACATTGTATGAATGTGAAGTCAAGGCTTTATCCGCCAGTAGTTTTATTAAAGAGTTTTAGATTATTTTTTAATAAAAGTACAAAAAACCTCCCTTTATTAAACCCAATTATATTAATACTATGCACAATTAAAGAAAACTTGACATTTCTTTAATAATAGTGTATGCTTATAACTGTTATGGATATGAAAAGAGCAGGAATAAATGTAAATCAACCCAATCAATATAAAGCTTTTGTTCCAAAACCTCTGCCTCCCAAGCCACAATTAAGCTTTGATAGAGAAACAATAGACATACTTTCAAAAGCAGATACCGCGATTGGCCGTCTTTCAGGCATATCAGAGGCTTTGCCCAATCCTAATTTATTTGTGGCGATGTATGTGAGAAAAGAAGCAGTATTAAGTTCTCAAATAGAAGGAACTGAGGCCTCTTTGGAAGATGTGCTGGAGTATGAGTCTGAAAATAAACCGAAGACTCTTCCGAATGATGTAGCCGAAGTCGTCAATTATGTTAAAGCAATGAATTATGGTTTAAAGAGGATAGAAGATCTGCCGCTTTCTCTTAGGCTGATTAAAGAGATACACGCGGAGCTCATGCATGATGTTAGAGGAGGAGATAAAGCACCCGGTGATTTCAGGAAAACTCAAAATTGGGTAGGTCCAAAAGGATGTACGTTAAGCAATGCTAGGTTTGTACCGCCGCCACCATATGAAATGACACAAGCCCTGGGAGATTTAGAAAAATATATGCATTCCCATCTCAGTTATCCCTTATTAGTTGAATGCGGGCTCATGCACTATCAATTTGAAACAATACACCCGTTTTTAGACGGCAACGGCCGGGTAGGCAGGCTCCTTATAGCATTTTTTTTATGCCATAAAAAAATTCTAAAAAAGCCGTTGCTTTATTTAAGCCATTACTTTAAACAAAATCGTTTAGAATATTATGACCGCCTTATGGCGGTAAGGGAAAAAGGTGACTTCGAATCCTGGATTAAATTCTTTTTGCGAGGGGTTGCAAGTGTGGCTAAAGAAGCCTGCAGGGCGTCGGCTAAAATAATAGATCTAAAAGATAAGGACAAAAAAAAGGTTATCGAAATTTATAAAGAATCGTCAAAAGCAGCTATTTTTTATGAGAAGCTTTTTGATAGGCCGATTGTTTCCATAAAAGATATAGCTAAGATTATGAATATGACATTTCCCACAGCAAGTGATGTGTGCATAAAACTTACAAAAATTAATGTACTAAGCGAGATAACGGGAAAAGAACGAAATAAATTGTTTGCCTACAAAAAATATTTAGATATCCTTAAGCAAGAAACCGCAGCATAATTTTTTGTGGTAATGGGTGAGTTAACGGGGGAGTTTTGTCATTGTGAGCGAAGCGAAGCAATCTCAAAAAAGAGATTGCTTCGTCGTCACTTTGCTCCTCCTCGCAATGACATGCCTGTACCGCGCTCCTTATTAACTCACCTATTACTTTTTGTGCTAAAATTCATTGACAAAGATTGTTAGTTAATATATTCTGAGACTATTATGGCGATGATAGAGATGGAATTAAATAAAATACGGATAGATGAGAACAGGGGGGAGCAGGTCATTGTCCTGAAAGAGAAACAAGGGGATAGGATGCTGCCCATAGTAATAGGCATAATGGAGGTTACGTCCATAAAGATGAATATAAGCGGCATTAAGCCTCCCAGGCCCATGACTCATGACCTGTTGAATAATGTCATAGAGAAGCTTGGGGCAAAATTGGTCAAGATAGTCATTGCCAGGCTTGAGCAGAGTACGTTTTTCGCGAAATTAGTTATTCAGATAGACGGTAGATCAGAAGAGGTGGACGCGCGTCCGAGCGACAGCATCGCGCTGGCTGTCCGCGCGAAAGCGCCTATCTTCGCGGATGAACAGGTGTTAGGCGCTGTCTCGACCAACCAGGAATAAACTCAAGATTTATTATTATTGTTGTTTACTTTGGCCATGCGGATCATGCTTGGCTTTTTTGTTATTTTTAGGGCCATGTCATCGACTATAGAGTAGATGCATGGAATGATTACCAGGGTCAGGGCTGTCGCGAAGGCAAGCCCCCAGCATATCGAAAGCGCCATAGGCACCAGAAAAGGATCTTTCCCGCCTATCCCGTAGGCAACGGTGAACAGTCCTCCGACAGTGGTGATCGTGGTGAGAACAACAGGCCTTAGCCTCATTTGGCCCGCTTTGATTATTGAATCATGCCTGTTCATGCCTTTACCGCGTAACTTGTTTATAAAGTCTACAAGTACGATAGAGTCATTTACGACAATACCGTTTAATCCGACTATTCCAAGTATAGCCATAAAAGAAAGAGGTATTCCATGAAGGAAAAAGGCAATAATTACTCCTATGAGCCCGAATGGGATAGCGAGCATTATTATGAATGGCTGGACTATGGACCTGAAAGACGAGGCAAGAATGAGATATATAATGAGAAAGGCATAGAAAAAGGCTTTTAGGAGGCTCTTTAGGGAATCAATGGTTTCTTCCTGTTCCCCGCCGTATTTTACGGAATAGCCTATGTATTCCTTAGATATATCCCCGAACTTTTTTTCCAGAATGTTATTTACTTTTAACGATGTTGTTTTATCGGTATTCACGTTTGCCGAGGCGGTCACTACGCGTTTGCCGTCCAAATGATGGATGGCGGTAGTCCCAGGGATCTTTTCTACGCGCGCCACGTTCTGGAGAGGTATGAGATTACCGTATTTATTGCGTATAAGTATCTTTTTAAAAACGTTCAAGTCCCCTGAAAAACTTTGTGGAAACATTACGGTAACATCCGTTTCTTCCTCGGCTTTTACAGGTTTTATCTTGGTAGCGATATTTCCCTCAAAAACACCCCTGACTGTATTAGCTATCTGCGCTACACTTAATCCAGCCAGCGCAGCCTTGTTATTGTCGACTTTTACTCGGATTTCTTCTTTCCCGGGTTTATGGTCCCATGTTACGTCGATTGCCCCGTCTATAGTCTTTAAGTAGTCCATGTATTTAAAAGCGACCGTGTCAAGTGTATCAAAATGTTCCCCGCGTATTTTTGCCTCTACGGGTTTTCCTACCGGAGGCCCTGACTGGGGTTTGTCAAACCTTAAGTCAGTAAAACCTTTTATGTCTTTTGTTTTTTGCCTCATAGCTTCTATTATTTCGTCCACGCCTCTTTTTCTGTCCTGTTCGGGCGTAAGATATACGGTTACCTGGACAAGGTGGCTTGATTGTCCGCCAAAGGGGTCATGACGGTCTTCCGCAATGGAGCCTACTGAAGTTACGAAAGTGTCGAGTTCTTTCGCGGGTAACTGCGCGACTATTTTTTCCACAGGCAGTATAAGTTCGTTTGTTTTGCGCAGAGGGGTGCCTATAGGCGCTTCACCCCTTACAAAGAAATAATTGATGCCGGCTGAGGGGAATAGTATGAATTTTATCATCGAGAACGCGAGGAATCCGCATAATACCAGCACTATGGTCAATCCGGCAAGGACTTTGTATTTTCTTTTTATGGCGCCGTTCACGACCTTTGTGTAGAACCTGACTAATTTTTTGAACCATGGCATATCTTTCGAGATGTTTATGGGTTTTCCCCGGGCGTCATATTTTATTTTGACAAAATCCGCCAAATGGCTGGGCAATATTATGAGGGCTTCGCCCAGTGAAGCGAGAAGGGCTATTATCAACACCGTCGGGATATTCCTTATGAACTTACCTATTATACCTGTCATAAAGAGCAGGGGAGCGAATGACGCTATCGTAGTGAGGACCGCTGTCGTGACCGCCCCCATGACTTCTTCGGAACCTTTTACCGCGGCTTGCCTCGCGGGTATACCTTCTTCCATATAGCGATAGACGTTCTCGGCTATTATTATTCCGTCATCGACCAGCATGCCTAGCACTATGATAAGGCCGAACATGCTTATGAGATTTATGGTAATTCCCATAAGGTTCATTACTATAAAAGTAGCTAAGAAAGATATGGGTATCCCAAGGACTGTCATGATCGCCACTCTTTTCTGCAGGAAAAGCAGGACCGAAAAGACGACGAGGATCAATGCCGCCCACCCGTTATTTTTCAGGACGTTAAGGCGTCTTCTCGCGAAAAAAGAATAGTCGTTCACGTATGAGATGCTGAGTTTGTCAGGGCAGTCCTTCAGGAAGCTGCCGCATGCTTTTTTAAGTTTGTCTACGATGGTAATGGCGTCCCCTGATTCTTTTTTTGTGACTATCAGGTTGATGGAGCGCATGCCGAGGGTTTTATTTATGACATTTTCTTTTTTAAATGAATCTTTCACGTCAGATACGTCTTTGACCCTGAGCCAGTTCCCTGAGTCATTCGCCCTTATTATCACGTTTTCTACTTCTTCCGTGGAAGTAAATTCTCCCGTGGTCCTTATATTGAATTCCGTAGTGTCAGTATCGATGTTCCCGGCAGGCACGCTGATATTGCGGGAGGAAAGGGCCTGTTCTATTTCGTCAAAGGAGACGTATTGTTCATACATCTTTTCAGGGTTTACCTGGACCTGTATTTCCCTGTCGCGGTAGCCTGATTTGGTTATTTTTGCCACGCCTTTTATGCCCTCTATCTTATCTTCCAGGCCGTCAGCGTAATATTGCAGTTTCTTTTCGCTCATGTCGCCGGATAAAGAGACCTCTATTATGGCATATTGTCTTGTGCTGATCTCCGTTACTATAGGATCTTCGTATATGTCTTTAGGCAGGTCTTTGACGCGATCCACAGCTGTCTGTATATCGTTTATTACCTTTTTCCTGTCTCGTTCATCAGGATCCAGCTTTAAGGTAATAAAGGATGTGCCTGAAGAAGAGGATGATTTTATCTCTTTTATGCCGTCCACCTCTTTAAGTTCTTTTTCGATCGGGACAGTTATCAGTTTTTCAACGTCAAGCGGGGTAGCTCCCGGATATACGGCAGTAACGCTTACCATGTCAAAGTCAACGTTCGGGAATATCTCCCTGTTCATCCCGAATACCACTATGAGTCCGGATATGATTATAAGCAAGGATACCAGGTTGACGAAAAGTGATTGGTTTATGCTAAAACGCGGTAGGCTCATGATGAAACCTTCCTTTATTTTTAATTTTTATTCAAACTTTATATGTTTAAGAAAACTGTCCTCGTCGCCCAGTAATTCCAATATGGATACCCTGTAGTCAAAATACGCCCTTTGGGCCGCGAGTTCAGCGCCCAGGAGATCCTGCTGATAGCGTATTAACGTGTCGGAGGATGAACGCCCGTATTTAAACCTTTTTTCTTCCTGAAGTAATTTCCCGCTCTGCAGGTTTTTAATACGCCGCATTTTTGAGATATTGATCTTATTCACGGACAGGTTCCTGAACTTTTCGTCTATATCAGAGATGACCTGTCGTTCTGTTTTTTGGAGGTTCACGACAGCTTTTGCTTTTTCCAGCATTGCTTTTTCATGCTCGCTTTCGGCTTCGTTGTTCTCCAAGGGGTATGAGAACTTTATGCCTACGTAGTATTTTGGGTTTGAATCTTCATATACGTCTTCCATGGCCCCGGAGTACCTGCTGTCTATACCGTTCTGCGCGAAGGTC
>JAHIUV010000189.1 GCA_018817035.1 Candidatus Omnitrophota bacterium
CTCCTCTTCCTGAAATCCTGTAATATCTAACAGGTCGCCTTCTTCAGCCTCCTGGATATCCAGTATATCGACTCCGGGTTTCTGGACTTCTGCAGGATCTAATGTAATATCTGACAGGACATCTTCTTCAGCCTCCTGGATATCCAGTATATCGACTCCGGGTTTCTGGACTTCTGCAGGATCTAATGTAATATCTAACAGGTCACCTTCTTCAGTCTCCTGGATATCCAGTATATCGACTCCGAGTTCCTGGACTTCTGCAGGATCTAATGTAATATCTGACAGGACATCTTCTTCAGCCTCCTGGATATCCAGTATATCGACTCCGGGTTTCTGGACTTCTATATCGCCTAAGATAATTTCACTACCCTTGCCATCTGTAAATGCAGGGCCGCCCAACGTTTGTTTTTCTTTCTTGGTATCAGGCTGAATAACTTTCTTAAGGACAATATCTTTAAAACCTAAATCAAATAAAGCTTTTTTGAGCTCCTGCGGTATGACAGCAAGTCCTATCCTGATCTCATCCCCATTTATTTCAAAGACCTCCACTGATATACCAAGTTTATCAGCCAAAATCTGTATATGTTCAGGAAGAGAACTTTTTTCTTCTGATGCGGTGTATTCAAAAGCACTCTTAAATAAGCGCCTTGCAAGCTGAAGCCCGAACTTAGGAGAACCATCTTTTGTCTGGTACTTATTTTGGATTATGAGTTTGGTATAATATACATCTAAAGCAAAAAGAGCTATGATCTGATACGCATCTTTTTTATATGAATCGCTAAGCACAGCTGCCCCTGCAAGCAATATCTTCTGAAAATCACCCAGCCTCCAGTCCGCGAGCATATCAACCGCGATAGTATTTATGGTAGGCAGTAATATCTGCCTTAGTATTCCGCCCGGCGTTAATAAAGCTTCCAATCCGGACTGCGCTTCACTCTTTACGACTCCTTTTATGATTCCTTTTCCAACGCCAGCGCCCCCTGTAGCTTCTTTCGCTGCTTCTTCTATAACATTTTTCCCGCTATCCTCGGCCACCTCTTTACCTGAGCCTTTAAAGAAATCCCTTACCTTAGAAAATGCTTTGGAAAATATCTTGGAATCTGAAAATTTCACAAACGCTATAATAGCGATTGTAAGTACTGTCAAAAATCTTATCAGATCATTCTTTATGACACCTGTAAGCACAACATAAGCAACCGCGGCAACAAGTATGGTTTTTATCGCAATTACAAGGCCTTCCTTACCTGCTTCAACTAAAGGATCAAATATTTTATTAACTGCGTCTTTAAGTTTACCAAAAGCTCCTTTTGCAATATCTCCGATCATGCTAAAAAGCGCTCCGGTAGGAGCTCCTTTCATATAATCACCAAACATTTTTCCATCAGCGCCTGTCTCTATTGTCCAACTGGCTAAGGAATTTCCAATAGCCAATGCTGCAGTCCTCCATAGCGCGGATAGAATTTCTTTTCCTGCTTTTATTGCTTTAATCAATGTCAACGTTCCCGGTGGGAATAAACATGTACTCAATATTGCCGAGAAAGCTATTTCCACGAGAGTATTCATTATATCCGTAGCAGTCCAGATCTTCTTAGCCCATTCTTCTTTTGTAGTAGAAGACCCGATGCGGACACCATTATCATCAAGGGCATATGCTGTTATTTGCTTGACTGTAAAAATCTTCTTTTTCTTAAAATCACCTAATTTACCGTCACTAGTGGTAATAACAATGTCTATATTACCTGAGTCATTCCTGTGGGTATTTATCTTGGTAGCGCTGTCCGACCAAGAAACCCATTCACCGTCGTCATTAGTAGTAGCAGTATAGGTTTCCACATAGATCATGTCGCCGTTTATGTCATACTTCATCTTTTCTTTTGTAAGAGTGTATTCTTTATCTTTATTATCCTCTAAGTCTTCTTCAGAACCACCTATGCCGTTCTGTTCGCCTTTTCCTCGCTGACTATACCCCGTTGTCTGCCCAAGGCTATCGTAAGTTATTCCCCATCTATCAAAACTATATGAATAACCGTCAGCAGTGCCCTCTTCATGGAGAGATATAACCTGCATTTTGCTGTTATATATCATATCAGTCGTAACAACTTTATAATAACTACGGGTCATTTCTTTTATGGAAGAAGAAGTATTATCAGCATCGTCTTTTCCTCCAAAAAGGCTCCCGATCCAATCCAAAATACCTCCAACCTTGGTCTTGCTATCCGAAGAACTCTCGATTTCTTTTTCCTTCATGAACCAGCCGATCTTGACTGTGCTGTCAACAAGGCCGTTTGAATCATATTCCATGCGTGTGTATGTAAAATATTCCTGGTGAGTTTCAGGGTCAGTGCCACTGTCAATGGTAGCCACTGTTTGGTTTAAGCTGTTGTAGAAAATATGAGTTTCTTTATGATAGGTTATGCCTCCGGAATCACCTTTTTGAAG
>JAHIUV010000190.1 GCA_018817035.1 Candidatus Omnitrophota bacterium
ACGGCTTCCTGATATTTTCCGCTTTCAAACAGGAACATAGCCTTCTCGAAATATTTCTTCAGGTCTGTCTTTGAGAGTTTCATGGACATTGTGTCGGAAGAGTTATCCGTAAACGCAAAAACAGGTCCGCATAAAGTAAAGCCGGCCAGCATAGCAAAAACCATAATACCTTTTATACAGATCAACGCTTTCTTCATTTCAAACCACCTTCAGACTTACTCTTGTCCTCTATCCCTTGTCCCTTGTCTCTTGTTTCTTGTTCTTTTTTATCAACGCCCAACACTATTTCTTCCCCGCCTTTTTTCTTAAGCGTTACTTCTTTATCGTCTATACGCAACACCAGAAAATCTCCCGCCATATCGCCTTCCTGCGCGAAAAAACTTTTACCCGTTCCGACATCCTCGATAACGACCATAACCTTTTGGCCTATCATTACCTTGCCTTTATATTTAAGTATCGCCTTTTTAGGTTTTTCGGTTTTTACGGATATTGCTTCGGCTTTTTTAATTTTTGACTCATCTATGACCCTAAAAAAAGGGCTTCTTTTCAGCAGTTCATTGTATGAATCGAGTTTATCCCCTGTCTTGACCACGGCAATATCAGGCTTTCCCTTAAGCGTCTTTTTTCTGGCCTTACTTTTTCTTGTCGCGAGCTCTATTTCTTTTGACAGGTCCCTGGCCGCCTCATCTTTACTGCCCTGTGAGATAAAGCCAAAAACCAAAATGCCGATAAATACAGCCGCGAGCGACCAAAAAATAAGTTTTTCCTTTGGTATCATTCCTTTACCCTCGCCACCCTAAAGGTGCTTAAAACCATGCTTGCCTCTATATCTCCTGTTACCGGGTCACTGCTTTTTATATGCAATTCTTTCACTGAAACAATCGGACTTTGATTCTTGAGTTGTAATAAAAGTCCCATAAGCGTCTCAGTATTAGTCTTTATTGAGATCTGAATAGGTATCTCTGTATAAAAAACATCCTTACTTAAAGGTTCTATATAATCCAATGCTTTTAATGGTTTTATAGCGGATAATTCCAACAACTTGCCGTTTAACAAAATATCAGTGGCAAGTTCCGCTGTTTCTAACTGCCTCAAAAGCGTATCAACCATATTCTCTTTCGGAAGGCCGTCACCAAAACCCAGATTTTCAGGTATCTTCACCCCGGATGAAACCTCCTGGTCTAAAAATTTCTTTACCGAACTGTGGAGTTTTTCTATGAAATAGAGGCCTGCCTCAGTACTTGTCTCGGAAACCCGTGTTTTTTCAGGATCCACGAAATCCGCCAGGTCTTTCAGCTTATTCTTTAACGCTATATTCTGTTTTTCAAATTCATCAAAGCTTTCTCTGGAAGGCAATGACCCGGTACGCGCTATATACTTCTTTATATCCCCGACCTTGCGCTCCAGCTCATCGTCCAGGATAGAACTGCTCTCTCTCAAGAAAGGACTTAATACAAAAAAGTATAAGACTGCCATCAAAACAACGAATATCAATCCCTGCTTCAAGATAGCCTTTTCCTTGAGAGACTTAAACATGATCATTCCTTTCTTACCACGACATCCATAGTTATGCTGAACCTGACTATCTCCTCGCCCGTATTCTCATCCGTCTCTATAGAAGAAGATATGGGTTTAACGTCTTTAAATCTCGGCGATGATTTAAGGTTTGAAACGAAATTATTAACCGACTGATAAGACAATGCCTTGCCGCTTATATCCAGTCTTCCGAGGCCGTTCTTCTCTAAAGAAACTATGCCTGAAAAATCAGTTATCCACAACTCTTTAGGCAATATTTCGGAAGCGGCTTTTAATACATCCAGCCAAATGGCCCTGGAATCAGCTGCCTGATACAATATATCGATTTTTTCATCAAGCACGTCTTCCAGGGACTGCATTTCTTTTATCTTCGGCTCATACATCCTGTATACATCCAGCATCTCGTCTATTTTGGACAGCTTCATCCTCTTTACGGAATAATCCTGCCTCGTAAAGATCGAAAAGCTCACCAGTATCAAGACCGCCATAACTATGGAAAAGCGCGAATGCAGGCTTTTTTGAGCCGCAAGGCGTTTTTCCGCCAACATTTCTTTTAAAAAATTTACTTCTATTTTTAACGGGATAAGGTTCCTGAGCGCAAGCCCCACGGATACGGCAAATTGATTTTTAATTTGATCCCCTATATCTGAAAACTTGTCTTTTGGTACCAGTAAATTCTTAAAAGGGTCTAATATCTTAGGCTTTACGCCAAATCTTGAGGCCAATCTCTCTTCTATCTCTTTTATTGAGCCGCATCCACCGGTCAATATCAATTCCCCGGGTGTCTTCTCGCCGGACAGCTCTTCAGAACCTTGCATAAAATAATATTCTATCGACCGTTCTATTTCACCGATGAATTCTTCCATGCCTTGAGCGCCGGCTTCTTCTATCCTGTCGCTCGCTATAGGAAAACTCCTTATCCAGATATTGCCTTGTTTGAATATTACCAGATTACTGGATTTCGCCCCGATGTCCAATATGGCCCCTAATTTATCCTCATCATAACCTTCATTAAAAGACAGGCAATTATATAATGCCACGGATGAAACATCTATTAATGCCGTGGAGACCTTTATGTCTTTTAATTTTAAAACAATGTCCTCGACCAGATTTTTCTTTATCGCTACTATAACAGCCTTCTTGGCGGCCTTCTTGTTCCTGTCCAACAAGGACCAGTCCCATGCTACTTCATCCAGCGGAAACGGTATCTGGTTTTGCGCCTCGAATTTCATTGTCTGCTTCAGTTTGTCTTCCTTTACCTGAAGAAGCTTTACGAATCTTATAAAAACAGATTGCCCGCCTACAGAAACATTTACCCGCTTTACCTTTATATTGTTCTCTGAAAATAGCTGTGATATCAATTGGAAGACAGCCCTGCTCCTGTCCCCCTCTGTATCCTTGGGTATTTCTTTTATGGCTAATTTACTCAGCGAGATAACATCTCCGCTCTTCCTGAGCTCAACAAGTTTTATATAACGGCTTCCTATATCCAACCCTATTGAGGACTTTACGCTTGGCGACATTATCTCGTCCTTCCCATTATGATCCTCAGGTTCTTTATTTCTTCTTCTGTGTATTCGCGCCACCCGTTCAACGCGTTACGTTTTGGCTTAGGGAATACCTTCTTATTCTCATAACGGATCAAAGTCTGTTTGGATACCCCCAAGAACTGAGCAGCCTTTGTTGCTGAATAATATCTGGCCTTGTTCATTTTGTTCCACCCCTGATGAGTCCGCCTGAAACGGACAAACTAAACCCCTATTGACTCGAAAACCCCATGATATAGGTTGATATGGGGTGATACAACTATATACTACCAGATAGTATTTGTCAAGGTGAGGTCAAAAATAGAGGATTATTCTTCTTTCCAAAAGCGGAATGGGCGTTTCTTGGGCACATCAGGGTCCACGACTCCGTCTCCTATCGTCCATGTCCTTTCTTCAGGCACAGGATCTATTTCATCAGGATCGATCTTTCCATTATCATTCACGTCCCTTGCCGCCTGGACCTTAAAATAATGGTTACCCTCTTGCAGGCCATCTTTGCTGACAGAAGTATTTTTTGTCCAATCAGACCATTCCTCATCATCAAATTTCCATCTGAATACACAATTATTTACGGTAGATTTAAAAGTAAAGAGCGCTTTCGTGGATTTTGTCAAGAGGCTTGGCCCGCTGGTTATTATAGTATCCGGCGCTATCATTATGAGTTCTATCGTATCATTTAATATCTGCGATTCATTGCCCGCTGTGTCTTTAAATTTTACATATACCTTCCTGGTTCCGCTTATCGCCTGAAGCTGCCAGTTAGACTTTTTGGCGCTGAAGTTTTCCCATGATTCCGTATCAAAAACACCGTCATTGGATATAGACATACTCGCTGCTTCCGTGGTAGAATCCGCGGCGCTAAAAGTAAGGTCGACAAAAACAGAATTTGTCACCGCGTCCTGATTGTTTATGATTATTGAACCCGTAGGGCCTTTCGTATCTACAATAAAGCTCCAGACAAGGGACGATGTCTTGTTTCCCACAAAGTCTCCGACCTTAAAAGACACGACATTGTTCCCCTCGCTGAGAGGAATCGACGGTATATAAACGACTCTCTGGGCAGTTTTGTCATAACTCGCGCCCACGTCTGTTTTATTGATTGTCATATCTATATCGTCAGGATTTACACCGCTCTTATCATCTGAAACACCGATAGAGATATTAGGCGCGTCCGTCGATATAACAGCGCCGTCTGAAGGAGAATATGTACCCGTTACCGGAACGCCTCTATCTATCCATATCTCAAAAGAAGCCATGTCGCTCCAGCCGCCGGCTGTATTCGCCGCCATAAGGTTAAAAACACGCACGCCGTCCTCAAGTATATCATCCGGGGTCTGATAAGAAACCCCCTGGGTATCAAGCGTGTCGTCAGGAATATCCCCCCAGGCATAACTGTAGCCCTCTATCTTAGCTCCGGTAACCGGATATTCCCAATACATATAAGGAGTAGCGGAGCCCTGCCACAGCTTAGCGGGTATGTCAGTTCCTGACGGAGAGACCCTCGCCCAAATGACAGGAGCATCCATCGCTCCGGTGGCAAGCTTGAATCCGCTTGCCGCTATTTCCCAACCTGAATAATCATAGCCATCATGGGCCCTTACCCGCCATCTATAACTAATAGCTGATTCCTCTGTGGGAAGTATTGGGGCGGTAAAACTAGACTGGTTGGATTCCACCAGGCCCGAATCCGCTACTGTTGTAATAAAATTATCCTTTGATATCTGGATTTGATAATAAACCTGGGCATCTTCATCTTTATCTACATACTCCCATGTCAAAGTAGGAGTATCATCGTCTATTAAATCACCATCGTTATGGGAAGATATACTAACCTCGGGAATACTGTTCATGGTGGAAAGGAGCCCTGCGTATATTTTATAATCAGTCCCTGTCACGACAGACGTGCCGAGAGGAGCGCCGATGCTGTTCTGCGAGTTATAACTGGACGAACTTCCGCTCGCGCCGCCGCTATCAGGCATAGCCGTATAAAGTTTATAATTTTCACTACTGGAAAGGGTGGCAAAAGAATTTCCCGTAAAAATGAAAAAGACCGCTATGAACAATACAGCGGCCTCAATAAAAACATGTTTTATATTTCTGATAAAAATACCCATAGCTTAAGTATGATTATAATACCCTAAAAATTATATGCAAGAACAAAATGCAGCTTAACATAATCGGTGAGTTATTGGGGAATGTCTACCAATATTGTTCGAGCGAGTGAAACGAGTCGAGAACTCTCTAAGCATGCTTCTCGACTACGCTTCGCTCCGCTCGAAGAATATTTGCGCCCGGTAAAAGCTTTAAAGTGCTCCCGATAACTCACCGGTTACGGCTTAACTTCACAAAACTGCAATGCACTGTTGTGAAGTTAACGCTCGAATACTACCCAGATCTTTTTCTCGCTCAGCGTTTTATCCTCATCCATGGTCTGTGCTGTCACTATGATCCTATATAAATCAGAATGAACAGTCACCAAATTAGATATTTCTTTGAACCTGGCCTTTTTATCAAGATCATCCGAACCCAGCGCGCCGCCCAAAATCAAATCCCCTATACCAAGCCTCAGGCCGTTCTTATTTCCAAAAACCCTGTTCTGTATAATATTATCCGCGGTCTGGGCATCGATTCCCGGCATGACGCTCAACACTTTAGCTGAAGCGGTATTCACATTGATCCTTCCGTCTATAGCTCCGGACGGGTCAAGCCTTATAAAATCAAAATGCGCGCCGCCTGTTTTTGAGGCATTTTTTATTTTCAGCTCCAGGGCGCCTGAAGGTGCCGACACGGAACTTCCCGTGCCGATCTCCACACTGCCGAACAAAATACTCCCGTCCGGTTTCGGTGAAAGAGATGGGGTAAAAGGCGTCCACGTATCATCCGCTAAATGCAAAGAAACCGCTATCTCCTCTTCTTCTTCCCCAAATATCCTTAATGTATAATATCCGTCCCTGAGCCCGTCTTTTTCTTCCCATCGCCACATTCCCACAGAATCCTCTTCGCCGCTCTCAAAATGATCCGTCAACGGGGAGGCCCGCTGGACTACTTTCCAACCGCCTTCGGATTCCGGAACAATATGATCCTCAGCCTCCAACCTAATGCCAAATACAGTCAATCTATCGGCTACTTTAGACACATCCCCTATGGGCATATTTTCCCATTCGCTAAAACCTATAGGGACAAACGCCATCTCGCCTACTGTTGAAAAATTTTTATTTTTCACATTGACTTCCGTAACGCTATGCTCTATCGTCTCATCTCCTATTTTCTCTGTCATTCCATAATTATCATTGGGGAGCGAAGGCGTAGCGCCTTCTTTTGCCGTCGATACATACCAATTATCTGACACGCCGTTAGAATTTAAGTCGGTTACATAACTCGGGTCTGATTTTTCCAGGCTTTTATTTTCAGCGAAAGTGCCGCTGAAATATTCTGTCCTATCGACGATATGGCCCATAGGATCCTTTAACGTTACTATATTGCCTCCCGCCTCAGGCACATTTGAAAGCAGGTCCGAATCAGGATTAACCGCCCTTACGAAATGTAACTCGGCCGCTTTCCTGTCTTTGCCCCATATAGAGAAAAAAGACAGACCATTATTGCTTATACCATCCTGCGAATCATTTTTATCAACGCAAAGCGAAAGGTGCTCATGAGGGCCGATAACAGTGCCCAGCGGAATAGACGCGGGCCAACCCTGTTTGCTCGGGCCCTCAACGCTCCATCCGCCGAGGTTTACGTCTCTCGGCGTAAGGTTAACGAGCTCTATATATTCCGCGTCGGGTTCCTGCCTTAATTCTATCGATGAAAAGTACGTCGAGCCCGCGGAAACATTATTCTGTATCCTTACCGTGAACTTGCCTCCGGAAACGCTTATAACCTTACCATTGCCGAATAAGTTTCCATCCAGCATATCCCTTGAGTAAGAACCGTTTATCTCGACATCACCCACATATTCGCCTGTCATCCCGGCGAAAAGTTTTACATAATAATCCCCGTCAGGCACATCATTCCATGTCCAGCTTCCTTCTCCTGCTTTTCCTTCTCCTGATTCATCATTTTGATAATAACTACCCTGCCATTCCCAATCCCCTCCGGGATCATGATCACTAAACGCGTTTCTCGAGATAGCGGGCTTTACCATTATCTCGTTTATTCTTATACCCTCGACTCCTCTCACATCAACATAACTAAAGCCTTCCTGTCCAAGCCGCGGATATAACTCCAGATATGAAAAATAAGAATTATCATCAGATCTATTCGTGATCTCGAGATTAAGGATCCTATTTTCAAATTTAACAGTCCCGAGCCTTAGTATTTCCCCGTGCTTTACGGAATTTTGGGTCACACCATTTATGGTAACATCACCAACTGATTCGTCTTTTACGCCGAACATGCCTATGTAATATTCTCCTTCGGGTAAATTTATCCAGGTAAGAATAAGGGATGAGCCTTCTTTTACACTACTCTCGTAATGTCCGCCCTTCCACTCCCAATCACCTATCACGCCCCTGTTGACCGCTGAAAGACGATTATATAATTTCGTTACCACGCTCTGGCTAAAATCTTCATCGCAAGCATCTATTATGTTAACGGCTTTTTGGAAAGGTTCACTGACACCGGCATCCGCAAGGAATACCGCCAGGGATGACGCGTCCATAAAATTTATATTTTTGCGCGGCAGGCCTTCTATGTCCAGGTTCTTGTCTACCGAATATGAGGTTATGTAGGCGTATAAATTTTTAAAATCTTTAGCTTTTATAGAGCCTACCTTGGCAAGCTCGAACGGTGTTTCGAATACCCTGTCATCTCCGCGCATACCCTCATAAGAAAATTCCATGGGCTCATCAATGCCTTCCCCTGACTCATCTATGATCCCATCAGCGTTATTATCTATGCCGTCGGAACCGAGTATCCTTTGATTATGGTTATCATCAATACCGGCTTCTCCGGGTTCACCATCAAGGCCGTATCTATACCCAAGTATACTTTCGTACAGGTTATCAGTATCGCCAAGTTGAAAAGAATCGAGAAATTTTTGAAGGTCGATCTCGTAGGGTGTCCAGCCTTCGGTGATCTTCAAGGGAGAGGTATTATGTTTCGTAGCGATGTTTATATTCAAAAGACTGGTTTCGTCACGCACCAGGACCGCGTAACGGCCTATTGTCCGGTCTGCCTCATCATACAGGTATATCCATTTCGAGTCCGCTTCCCCATCACCGTCATTATCTACGTCGCTCCCGGAAAAAACCGTGTACCACTTATCCTCAAAACTGTCTATGTCGCCTTCGTCCTCTTTTAATATCGCCTGGGCATAGCTGACTCCGCCCTCGGCAAGATATGAAGCGGCTGTCGCCTCTATAAAATTAGCGGCGCTTTTTAATTCCAGCCGCATGGTAAAAGCGAAAGATACAGCCATTATGCCAGCGACCGCTAAAATGCTGACCACCAGTATTAGGGCAATGCCCTTATTGTTATTCTCCATTGTCTCTCATTTTATATAAGTATACTGCCTTATTGCAAGCAAATTCTTATATAATAAGTAATTGGTGAGTTATCAGGGGAAGGTATGTCAATATTGTTCGAGCGAGCCGACAAATATTCTTCTCGACTATGCTCGAAGGATATTTGTCGGCGAGCCGAGAACTGTAAGGAGAGACATTGCGCTTCCCCCGATAACTCAGAGGAACGAGGGGGAAATTTTCAGCTGAGCGGGCAGGGGTTGCCATGTACTCAGGGGATTTGCCCAATAAAAAATGCCCCGTCCGCGTTTGAAGCGAACGAGGCATAAAATCGATAAAAATGATCTTGTATCTTATTTTTGCTTTAACTTACTGATAAATTCTTCCATTAATTTTCCGGCAGCATCTTTTGACCCCAGGCCAAACGCTATAGCCAGCGCCAAACCTATAGAGCCGATGATAATATTAATGGCCAGATTTAAAATGGAGGACGCTATATTCAGCTGTTCCAGAGTTATCATGATAGCAAATATCATAATAACTACTTGGGTGAGCTGCCCTAAAAATTTTGCCTGCGTTATACCCGAATTACTGGAAGCGGTCCGGACTACCGTACCAAGCATACTGGAAAAGAATATACCCAGGGCCAGGATAAATATAGCCGCTATTACATTAGGTATATAAAGAATAACTTTGTCCAATAACGAAGCCGCTACAGTCATACCAAGAGCGTTTAACGCGGTCATGAATACAAGCAACATTATCAACCAATAGATAAGCACACCTATTAGCTCGGATAATGTCGGCCTTACTCCACCCCGCCTCAAGATATCTCCAAGTCCTGATTTTTCGCTGGCAGTGTCAAGCTGGATCAATTTTAATACCTTGATCACAAGATTTTTCAAAAATCCAGCCACTATCCAGCCGACTATAAATATCACCAAAACACCCAGAAGAGTAGGCAAAAAACTAGCCACTCTCGCCAACATAGCCGTTACCGGCTCCATTACAACAGCATTCCAATCCATACACAACCCCCTTTCGTCTAAGCAAAGAAGTATACCTTACAACAGCTAAATCGTCAAGCCTTGCCCTGATCAGCAACAAACGCCATTGCTTTTTTGATCTTTTCCTGATCCCCTAAATAATAATGTTTTATGGGAGAAAGGTCTTTATTGAGCTCATAAACCAGCGGTATTCCCGTGGGGATATTAAGTTTTACTATTTCCCCATCAGGCACTTTATCAAGGTATTTGACCAATGCCCTGAGGCTATTCCCATGCGCGGCTATAATAACTTTCCTGCCTGACTTTATCGCGGGCGCGATAGTTTTTTGCCAATACGGGACAAAACGCTCTACTGTATCCTTAAGGCATTCCGTGAGCGGAATGTCTTTTTCGTCCATGGTTTTATACTTAGGGTCATTGCCGGGATAGCGAGGGTCACTTTTCTTTAAAGCATCCGGCGGTATGTCGTAGCTCCTGCGCCATATAAGCACCTGTTCTTCGCCGAATTTTTTGGCGGTCTCTGATTTATTCAGGCCCTGTAACGCGCCATAATGCCTTTCATTAAGCCTCCACGAACGGTGTACCGGTATCCACATAAGGTCCATCTCGTCCAACGCTATCCACAGTGTCCTTATCGCCCTTTTTAAAACAGACGTAAACGCTACATCAAAAACATAGCCTTCTTTCTTCAAAGCCCGGCCGGCTTCCTTTGCCTCTTCCTTCCCTTTTTCGGAAAGATCTACGTCTGTCCAGCCCGTAAATTTATTTTCCTTGTTCCAAATGCTTTCCCCGTGCCTCAATAAAACTAATTTTATATTTTCCATAAAATACCTCCCATCCGATGCCCAATATACACCAATACACTTTAAAAATCAAAGTAAATTATTATTTACGGGAAGTGGGATATTATTCTTCGAGCGAACGCAGTGAGTCGAGAAGCGCTCTCAGAGAGTTCTCGACTCGTTTCACTCGCTCGAACAATATTGATATGCATTACCCATTAACTCGCCGGTTGCATTTACAGGTAATAGGTGAGTTAACAGGGGGCATTGAAATCTTTATTGTTCGAGCGAAGTCCCGAAGTATCGGGACGTAGTCGAGAACTCGGCTTAACAGATTGGTTATAGATTCGACCTGTATGAGGATTCCGAATCAAGGAGCTGGACAACGGGGGATTTAACATTCTCTTCATCAAATAATTTACTCAACAAGAAATAAGTATACAGCTTTACCTTACCCAATGACCTCTTTTTTCCCAATTCATTGGATACGACGCCTGTATAACGCGCGGCTACAAAATACTGATACGCATAAGGAGGGTAATATTCAGAATTAAAAATACTGTATCTGCCTTCCAGTGCCTCCGGGATATCCTGATAAACCTTTACAACCCATAGGCTGGAATTTTTCAGCATAACTGAAACATCCGGCAAATCTTTCGATTCTCCGTTCTTTTCATATATTATATCCGCCTGGGATCTTATTACATAAGAGGCAACGAGTATATTAATAGGTTCTACCATATCCAGTAAATTCCTGCGAAAGTCCTTTGTTTCCTCTAACCATGTATTCAATGTCATGCTATATAGTGTTTCATAATCTATGCCTTCAAGTTTCTCTAAATTATCTTTTAGGCCTTTATACCTCACAATAAAATCATTAAACATTTTAACATGATCCTTTTTCTCCAAGAGAGGCAATATGCCCTCTTTGTTAAGATACAACATATCAAGCACATCCTCTTCTTCCATATGGCCAAGTGATACATTCCCGAATCCTACGGTGATAATATCCCCTTGTGCCTTGACGTTTTCCATAAGAATCCTCATCCTGTTCACACTATGGGTATATGAATATTCCTCGAATAAAAACGCGGCTATAAGTTCAGGCTCCAGATTGGAAATCTTAGCGCCTAATTCTATGGATTTTTTCCTGACAGGGTTTAAAAAACCCGCTATCAATTGTTTCTGCTCTGTATCTAAAATATTTTCTTCCGTCTTTTCTAAATAAGTGAAGCTTTTTAATTCATTCTTAAAATCCGTTTTCGAGCTATATGGCTCATAGTGTATAGGCGTCCTTATATATTTCGCTATTTCCCTATCCATATCAGAAGACATGCCTGAAATCACAAGGCCCCCTATCACAAAAGCCAAAACCGCTGTTATGATCAAAGTACCTTTTACAAAACCGGCTACAGCGGATTTCTGAGCCTCCCTTAGAGGCTTTACTATAAAAACATCGCCTATCTCAAAGCTGTCATCATAAACCTTTATTATACTGCCGTCCGGTTTTATCGCTAAGGAAGCTTTTCCATATTCTACATATATATTTTCGCTGTCAATGTGCACATATATAGGCGATTTTAGGTTCTTTTGAAAAGTAACATGGCGCAGAGTTTCATCGACAATGTTTTTTAAAACAGGGCCTTTTCCTTTTTTTATGTCTATATCTGCTCTCGCGTGTATTGCCTGTAAAGCTATGGTGGCTATCATATTATCATTAAGATTTGATAGTCCACCATTGTCTTTTTCATACTCTATCCAGAAATCTTTGGCATAACCCAAAGGCGCCCTTAAAAGCCCATTCAGGTCATCTATTAACTCTGACAGGGGTTTTCTTTTTCCTGAAAGAAGGTAACGGTAATTTTCTTCATCTATTTCTGTTGAGGAGAACGGGGCTATGACCACGTACGAATACCCTCTTTCCTTCAAGAGCTTCATGACCCCGCGCGTATGGAAACCTCCTGTTATCAGGGCAGCGATCTTTGCCCCGCGCCTTTCTATTTCCCTTACAGTGTTATCAAACATAGCCTTGTCACGTTTTATGGCTATCTCATAAAAATCCTCGATCTCAGGAAGATTCCCGTCTATGATGTCCATATTGAAATCAACTGTGGATTCAATATTATATTTTCTCAGGTTCTCTTTAAGAAATGCTTCAAAAAACGCTACCCTATGCCCTTCTTTATCGCTGAGATAACGGTCCAGGTCCTCATTGGAAATCCTGAGATTAAAGAAATTCTCGAGAAATTTTATATGCCTGTAACATTTGGTCAGGGCCTTTTGGTCTTCGTTAAAGGATAGAAAGTCTTTTGTGTCATAGGTAAGTTCTTCCACTTCCCGGAAAAGCCTTGTTGAGTCAAGAGAATTGACCTTGCGCAAATAATCCACAAAGCCGAAAAGATTTGAATATTTAGTAAGGTCTCCGCTTACATGACGCAGGGTAAGCTCCTCCAGATAGGAATAGAATGAGAACGGGGATATCTTCTGGTCCTTAAAAAGATCCGCTTTCGTAAAAAGGGTTTTCGCGTCGGATTCGGCTTTGTTAGCGTTCAACGCTTCTTGAAGCCTGATAAGTAATTCTTTGGATTCATTTTTGATCTTTTCCTGGGCTATCTTTTTCTCCAGCTCGAACGTTTCCTTGAAAAGGTTTATATTTTTATATTTTTCTTCATCCTGCCGGTCCTCGTACGCCAGCAAAAAATCCAGGTATTCGGCAGTATCTATCTTGTTCTCCTCATATTCCTCTTCTTTTGCCGCTACCTCCAAAAGCGCTTTTGAATATATTTTTGGCTTTAATTTATCCAGGGCGGTTTTCACCTGCTGGACAAAGACCTGCGCGCCCTGAGAGAACCTCATGATCTTATTGAAGTCTATTATATTCCTGAAATAGATATCCTTATCTTCTATGCCCCAGATAGGCAGATCCGGATATTTCGTGATAGAAAGGTATTCCTCGCCGGTAAGTTCACCTGAATTTATAAAAAGGCGCGCTGTTTTTTCCCTTACTTCGTAATCCGGAAAACTGGATACGCTTGAGGTATCCACTTCTCCTTCCGCGCCTTCGGAACAAACAAGATTAAGCTTGTAATCTTTTATTAGTGTCTCCAGGATACCGGCTAGATTAAGCTGGCCTTCCGGATTGGTGTGAAGGTCCTGTATGTGGACTACCAGGGGTTTTTTCTCCTGTCCCGGTTTTTCTTCAGCCTGGTACACCTCAACAACACGGCCAAGATTATCAGGTATATATATACCTGATATATCTTTTAAAGAAGCCAGATTTAAAGTGCGCTCCTGGTCTTTTGACGAAGAGGTGGTTTTAGCTTGTTTCTTTTCTGAAAGCGTATCTTTCTTTTCTTGAAGGGCATTTTCCCTGCGTTCCTGGATCGCCTTATAATCCGGCTTTTTATTCTTGAACAGGCTTCTCTCTGAGGGGGCGGCATAGGCTATATTCGTAAGCAAAAACGCCTGTAAAATAATAAGCGCCGTGGCTTTAAAGAATATCCTGTTTTTCCGCTTCCGGCTATTTAGCATATGTTAACCTTAAAGTTTACTCATTAAGAGCACATTGTCAAATAAAATACCGGACACGCCCCTTTAAAATGATATAGGCTCTTGTCCTCTGCCATGGGAGAGAGGCCCTATTCAATAAGAGGCGATGTCCGAGAATATCATTAACAAATAAAAAAAGCCGGATATCAAAATACCGGCTTTTCTTTATTATTGCTTCCCTGTAGAGGCCCATGGCAAATCCCTCAGTTTTATACTTTTATAATCTATGTAATAAGTATACCAGATAATAATAAAAAGTCAACCTTTAACTTCACAACAGTGCATTGCAGTTTTGTGAAGTTAAGGAATGATTATTTTGGTAGGGTTATTGTTTTTTGGGATTGGTAGCTTCCTTTTCGGTCAGCGTAGTTGACCTGGCATGCCTGGTCTGATTCGAAAAAAACTACTTGTCCTATGCCCTCATTGGCGTAAATCTTTACAGGGCAGGGGGATGTGTTGCTTATTTCCATTGTTATAAAGCCTTCCCACGCGGGTTCTAATGGGGTAACATTTACTATAACCCCTATCCTGGCATAGGTGCTTTTTCCGGTGCATAAAGCAAGGACATTTCTGGGTATCTTAAAATATTCTAATGATCTGGCGAGGACAAAAGAATTTGGCGGGATAAGGCAGGTATTTCCCTGAAAATTATCGAATAATCCTGGATCTATATTTTTTGGGTCTACAATAATATCTGTTCCTGAAGCCTTAAACACCTTAAACTCATCAGCTATCCTTACGTCATAGCCATAACTCGAAAGGCCGTAAGAAATATTACCCTTCTTGATCTGTTGGGGTTCAAACGGCTTTATCATATCATGTTCCACAGCCATTTTTTTTATCCAAACATCAGGCCTTACAGACATTTATTTCCTTTCCTGATTTAACATTTTGAATATCCGCATGAGCGGCAGACAACACAGCCTTCTTCGTGCCTTAATGACGCTCCGCAATCAGGGCACACACCGACTACATTGCCTAATTTATCCTCTATCATAGTATGCGGCGAATGCTTTTCGAGAGATTCTTCCCTGTCATGCATTTTGCCGTTCCCGAGCCTTAACTCCAAAACCCTGGAAATAGCGTCAGCGCATGAAAATATCCTACCGCCTTTTTCCCATGATGGTGACGGACAACGTATGCCCCTTAACTGATCCACTATCTTTTTATTCTCAACTCCCGAGCGAAGGGATAAAGAAACAAGCCTGCCTACAGCTTCAAGCTGACTAGCCGCGCAGCCGCCTGCTTTTCCCATCTGGATAAATACCTCAAAAGGCATGCCTTTGTCATCCACATTTATCGTAATGTAGAGATTACCGCATCCTGTCGTAACTTTTGTCGTAGTGCCTGTTATAACGGAAGGTCTTGGCTTAGGCGCGATCTTTTTGCCCTTTTCATTCACTGGGACAGCACCGGCCTTGGATGACTTTGAATTGATATTCAATACCTGCTCTTCGCGGCTATTATCCCTGTAAATAGTAATGCCCTTACATCCCAGTTTATACGCCAGCATGTAAACTTCCTTCACATCTTCTCTCGGAGCGTCGTTGTGGAAATTTACGGTCTTTGACACCGCGTTATCTGTATGTTTCTGGAATGCCGCCTGCATCCTTATGTGCCATAAAGGCGCGATATCATGGGCGGTAACAAAAATCTTCCTATATTTTTCAGGGACTTCCGGAATATCCTTTACGGAACCCTTATCGGCTACCTCTTCCATTAATTTCCTGGAATAAAAACCCTCTTTTTTCGCGATCTCCTCGAACAACGGATTGACCTCTATAAGCTTATCATTATCCATCACATTCCTGTAATATGACAAAGCGAACAAAGGCTCGATACCGCTGGATGTATTCGATATGATCGATATGGTTCCTGTAGGCGCTATAGTCGTGAGAGTGGAATTCCTCAACTTTAAGGTTTCATCCTCAGCGAATATACTTTCGTTATACGAAGGAAAAACCCCGCGGATCTTGGCCAATTCAATAGATTTATTCCTGGCTTCTTCGTCTATAAAACTCATGATCTTCTCAGCCAGATCCACTGCCTCGTCGCTATTATAAGGCATCTCCATCTGGATCAGCATATCTGCCCAGCCCATAACACCAAGCCCGACCTTCCTATTCCTCCTGGTCATCTCATCTATCTCGCTCAAGGGGTATTTATTCATGTCTATCACGTTATCAAGAAAATGCACCCCAAGAGACACCAATTCCTTTAATTTTTCCCAATCGATCTGTTTTTTATCTATCCCGCACAGGATTTTTGACAGGTTTATGGAACCGAGGTTACAGCTCTCAAAAGGCAAAAGAGGCTGTTCACCGCAATCGAGGGAAATGAAACCATTCGTAATAAAAGAATATGTTTTTGGTTCTGTCAAATCGTAAACTATCTTCTCTCCTATCGTTTCTATACTTTCTATCTTCTCTGCAAAACTATCTTTGTAATATTTTTTACCATAAAACTTTGTAACTTTTTCTTCATGGCGCCTGCCTAAAAACCCTATAATTTCAAAAAATTTAATAACCGAATCTCTTGAAATTTCCAATTCGTAACATATCCCGTCCATGCAATATTTCTTGATTTCGCCGTCTTTTGAGACATACTCAAAACCATATCTTTCTTTTCTTTTTCTATCATATATTTTGGATTTTATTCCAAAATTCAGAAGAAGCCTTTGGACTGCCTTTAATAATCTTGAAGACTTTGCCGTTAATCTAACGTAAGAAGAATGGCCTGTTATAAAATTGGCTGTTCCGTCGGCTGTAAATAATCCCTGCAAAAATCCGATTACCGCATCCTTTGAAGCCGTATAAATAGATTCCGGCACGGTTTTTTCATCTGACTGCCATGCCTTGATGCCTAATTTCTTAAAAAATTCCACGAAATACCTGCTATGATAAGAAAGATGTATCACCCCATTCTCTCTCTCAACCTCTTTTATGTCATATCCATACCAGCCATTGATTATAGGTTTGAGATAATCCAGGGTTTCTTTATCATCTTTACCGAATGTCAATCCGAGCCTGCAATTTTTATCGCCTTCCCTTAACCAGCCGTCTCCGACTATCCAGCCTAAAACCTGGCCCAAAGATCTACTCCACTCAGAAGGAAGATTAAAATCATATCTCTTCCCGTTCTCACCTATAATATTATTTACGACCGGGAACGGTAAATTTTTATCTTCGTTAAATTTCCCTTCTTCAGACTGCATTAAAACTGTATGTTCTTCCTTCTTTAAATCTGTCAACTTAACCCAGCCCTTTTGTGTCATTACCTTATGATCCCCTGTTGCTTCTAATTCATAGCCTGATACGGTCGTCAATTTAAAAACTTCTTTACGTCCGGTGGAAAAAGCCCTGGTTATCGGATTAAAAGTAATAGTGGATTTTGTTTTTAAAGCAACTCCTCCTTTTGATTCCTGCAAACATGAATACTCGAGAACTCTTTCATCTGTCGCGATGTTAAGTCCTCCCTCACTAAAATATTCAACTACGTCTTTCATTCTCATTAGGCCATGCTCAGTAGAAACCAGCGTATCTCCCGTAACGCATGGATTTGTGCTCTCTATATCCGCTATTTTCGGCGTAGGATTATCTTTATTGATCCTGTCAATAAAAACAATGCCGGGCTCCCCGTTCTTCCACGCCATATCCACCACCAGGTCAAAGACCTCTTTTGCCTTAAGCCTGGTAACAACCTCTTTTGTATGGGGGTCTATCAAATTATATTCCTTATTCTCGATCGCGCGTTTCATAAAATCTTCAGTCAACGCCACGGAAATATTAAAATTCGTTATTTCCTTATCATTCTCTTTGCACTTTATAAATTCCAAGATATCAGGGTGGTCTATTCTTAAGATGCCCATGTTGGCCCCGCGTCTCGTCCCGCCCTGCTTGACAGCCTGGGTCGCGGCGTTAAAAACTTTCATAAAAGAAACAGGGCCGCTTGAAACCCCTCCTGTAGAACGGACAACACTATTCTTCGGCCTTAGCCTGGAAAAACTAAACCCTGTTCCGCCGCCAGAATTATGAGAGATAAACCCATTTGCTAAATAACTATGCTTAAATGGAACCGTCAAATCATATGTATTAAATATACCCGCAGCGTTAACACTGGAAACTTCAGCAAAAAAGTATCTTTCTTTTAATATTTCTCTGAAAAATCCGGGGGTAGTCGCGCTGCTTTCAACTGTAGAAACAAGTTTTTGCCGGGTTAACTCTCTTGGATCAGAATATCTATTTATAATACCATCGAATAACTTACGGGCTTCTTTGCTCTCGGAGAAAGTATCAAGATTATCATACCAGTTTCTGATGCGAATTCTTTGGTTTGGAATAATTTCTCCTCGTTTAAAAATTGCGGAAGCTTTGATCTTATTCAGTCTTTCATTTTTTCTTTTAAGCAAAAATCCTATCTTTTCCCTAAAATTTAAAAAACCTTCTTTTGTGCATATAGAAACTTGAAAACTATCCGTAGACTTAAAATAAGTTCTTTGAGTAGGTATCCCTATATAGAACATTAAGCCCTGAAGTTCTTCCGAAAGAACAGCAGAACCCGTAGTTAATGTTATATGGCCGGTTTTGCGAATACATCCATCCGTTGAAAATAAGCCTCTTAAAAAAGCGCAGATATTTTTTTCTGTTGCCCTGAAAATAATTTTTGGGATCACAGCCTGTTTTGAAGAAATTTTGGTTATACCTAAAAATTCAAACCATTGCTTGATTACCGTACTTAAAATTGCTACTTCGTAGCCTTTGTTTAAAGTCAAACTGCAGGACGGCTTTTTATTAAAAATGTTTTTTGACAAACGATTGATTATATCTACCATTTCGGCATCATCTTTTCCCACTGAAAATCTAACACCGTCTCTATGATTAGAGCCATCACCTATATAAGCACCGATGAGTTCTGCTAATTCCGAGGTTAACTTCTTGGGTATTTCCACTCTTTGGGGCTTAAATTGACCCGGATTCAAAAGCGGCTTAGTACTATATTTAAAAAAAGGTAACTTATCATTTCCGCCTTCTAATCCATTGCAAAGTTTCATTGCTACCCAATCACCGTTTTTAAGGTCTCCTATCTCCCGCCAAATATATTCTCCATTTTCAGCTACAACTAAAAGTTTATGTTCTGCTGTTCCTTTTATCTTATATCCTCTATTTGTAACTACTTCAAAAACAATTTGCTTTCCATTGTCATAAATTTCTCTTATCGGAAAATATCCTTCATCAGTCTCTATCTCCATATCCTTTTTTACTTCGTTCAACCTCTTTATACCATCTTTAGTTTTAACTAAAGTATCCGCGGTTAAACACTTATGGATCATAGCCGTATTCTTTATCGCGTCAAAGATAGACTCCATCGAATCCTCTATAGGAAGGACAAAGCAGGCGGATAACTGGCCCAGGTCCTTACCCGCGTTCATCAAGGTAGGGCTGTTCGGCATAAACTCAAAATTGCTCAGCGCGCGATAAAACCTCTTTTCTGTATTTTTAACCTCAGCGGCCGTGGATTTATATAATTTATCAGCGGACGCGATATATGACGCCACTCTTATGAACATTTCCTCGGGAGTTTCTATGATATTTCCCTTGGTGTCTTTTTTAAGATATCTTTTTTCAAGCACCTTCAAGCAATTTTCAGAAATATTCAATTGTTTGCCGTTTACCTCTGCCTGCATTTTCACCTCCCTGGATTCAATTTGATGTTATTTAGGTTAGGGGAAATTAATTTTAGAATCTTCATAAGAATACTAAAAAAGTATATCACTTGAAAACACCATGTCAAGCAAAAAAATACAATATATTGATATTTTCCCGGCCTACTATACCTATATATTGTGGTTTCATGGATTTATCGGTTTCGGACTTATATTACCTCGACGCTGTCTTCCGGAAGCCATCCTTTGAGTTCTTTAGAAAGGTCCACTTCATACCAGCCCTGCCTCTTTTCCACCAGCCGGACTTTAGTTCCTTCGTGCAAAGTAAATTGCAAAAGATAATCTTCTTTTGGCCCGCTCCTTACATCTACTTTGTCGGAAACAATAACAGCATGTTCTGTAAAGACCTCCTCGTGAATTTTTGAGGCAAGAAAAATAGCGAATAAAATAAACAAACCGGCAAGCCCTCCGGCGCAGTAAAAAAACATTGTCCTTCCTGAGATAAAAAATATAGAAAATATCAATATTAAAACTATGGCCAGAAATAATACAGATGTGATCGCGGTCAACTCGTCAACGTTCAGCCTGTCATACGGAAAAAGGATCAGATTTACCATAAATCCTCTTTCCGGCAGCTCTATCTTATCAACAGACATCGATCCGGCGAGTTTCAGGTTAAGCCTTATATCCCTGTCTCTCGGCGCGAGCCTTAATGCCCTTTCATAATTTAAAATAGCTTTTCCTGTTTTCCTCAGCTTAAAATAGCTGTTCCCGAGATTATAAAAAATGTCCGGGGATACGAGATCCGCTTTCAGAAGAGATTCGTAGAGAGAGGACGATCTTTCATAATCACCGTTCTCATAACTCGTATTAGCCGAGCGATATATTTCTTCAGAGGACTGGGCAAAAAGCTGGCCCGGGAAAACAAAATATAAAAATACCAAAAATAAGAATGTTTTCTTCATCATTAAAACTCCGCGATAATGTCCGCGGCCTCCTCGAGTGTCCTGAGCATATCCTCTCCCGTAAAACCGCCTGAGGCAAACCTTGCCATGTCACATATATCAAACAGGGCTTTTATTTTTTCTATCCTATTTTCGCTGACTCCCCTGGCTTTTAATTTATCCTCAAGCAGGGCCTTTGTAATAGACGGGTGGGGTATGTTTGATTTGTCGGCTATATACTCAATGACAGCCCTGTATATTTCCGCGTAAAAATCCTTTACATTTTCCCCGCGCATGATCTTTTTGGCCTGCTTGAGCCTTTTAGCCGCAAGGCCTCTTGCCCTAAGGGAACGAGCATAGCCTACATCACTCCTTAGCCTTTCCCTGTGGAGCTCATATATATAAAGGAATAAAAGAAAAAATAAAGGCAGGATATTAAAAGCGAGAAAAATTTTATTCTTATACAAGAAAGCGTTCCCGGATCTTAAACTTATCAGACGAGTCTTTATGTAACATATATCTTTTTTAAAAAGCTTGACCTCTTCCTTTGTAACGCCCGGTACAAAATTCTGTGTCCCGGACAAAGAAGGCTCTTTGGCCTCAATAGCGTTTATGGCCACAGATCCCATTGTTTTTTCAACATATCTTTTCTGCGCCGGGTCAAAATAAGAATATTTTATCGGGCCTATAGTAAAAGCGCCGGGCCTTTTAGGTATAATGACTTTCTCGAATATTTTTTCTCCCTGGACAATATAATCTGACTTGGATATATTTTCAGAACTCCCTGAATCATAAAACTTGATACCGTCAGTTTCCGGTATGTCAGGGGAAGATATTGTCTTTATATTACCCTTGCCTTTTATGGTGACTTTTAAACTGACAGGCTGATTTTCCTCGACCGTCTCAGTATCCTTATCAACAGAGATATCAAAAATACCGATATCTCCCTTGAAATCCACGGGTTTACCCTCATCAGGGAGAGGCAGGACACCTACGGTTATGGGGTCAGTAGTAAGTATCACGGGCTTGCCTCTTTTGAACATGCTGAAGGGATCTTTACCGAAAATATCAAAAGGGTTCCGCGAATAAAATTTCTCAAGATCCTCAATGCTGGCCTCAAGCCGCGCGCCGCCTATGGTAAACTCCCCTGAGCTTGTCGCGAAAAGCGCTGTCTTTATTTCAGTGACCAGGTATTTTTTACCACCTATGATCTTATAATATTTCTTCTGGGGAGGCATGTCCTCTGTCCAGAAACCTGTGGTAGAAGGGGGATTATAGACAGGGTTTTCGAACAAATTGACTGCCTGGTAAAAAGCAAAAGTAAGGGTTATCTGCTCATTTACGTACGAGGTAAGCTTATCAACATAGGTCTCTATGAACAATTCCTCGCGCTGTCCCGGATCTTCTTCTGTCTGAGGAGAAGCGTACGAAGGCGCTGAAGACCGAGGCGCCGCTCTCTGCGTTACCTTTATATTTATAGGATCAGTTGAATAAGTATTACCTTTATAATCAATGGTAAACGGGCCAAGCGAATATTCACCTACGTCGTTAGGGACGAGTATATAGGTAAAAGCCACTGAGCTCGATACCTGGCTGTTTATTATCGAAATATTCTGCGACCTGCCGGAAGAATAAGCGGTAAATCCGTCAAGACTCGGGATATTGGGCTGCGGGATATTAGAAACGCTTCCGCTTACTGTTATAACAAGAGTAACCTGGCTATCCAGGGATATTTCGCGGCTATCCACATTGGCTGATATAGAAATATCATCCGCGTAAGAAATTCCCGCTATTAACAAAAATAAGATAAAAAATAAAACCTTCTTCATAAAACTCCCTCTTAACTTCACAAAACTGCAATGCACTGTTGTGAAGTTAAGATATTACCAGTCTTTTTCCACGTTGTATCCGGCATCTCCGGGCTGCACACGCAGGTCTTTCTGTAGGTCTTTTTCGTCGTTCTTCAGGGCATCCAATAATCTTAGAGCATCTTCCTTTGACATGTCTTTCTCGTCGCTTTTTTCACCGCGGCCTGCTTGCTCCCGTTCCCCTGCCTCCTGTCCCTTGTCTCTTGTCTCTTGTTGCTTGCCCCTTGTCTCTTGTTGCTCGTCTCCTGTTGCTTGTCCCTGCCGTTGCTGTTCACTTTTATCTTTCTGCCCTTCAGACCCCTCAGACTGTTGCTCCTGGCTTTCCTGCCCCTCCGCCCCTTGTCCCTTGTCCCCTGTCTCCTGTTGCTTGTCCCCTGTCTCTTGCCTCTCCCTCTCTTCCAGTTTCTTTTTTATAAACTCTATATTATACCTGGCATCCTCATCATCAGGGGTTATCTCAAGGCATTTCTCATAATCCTTTATCGCTTCCTCCAATTTTCCCATTTTGTAATGTGTATTCCCGATATTATAATACGTTTTTGCCTGAAGGTCAGTATTTTTTGTGTCTGTGGATTTCGCGTATTCATTGAACGCGTCTTCATACTTATTTTGTTTATGCAGTGCGTTGCCTATATTG
>JAHIUV010000191.1 GCA_018817035.1 Candidatus Omnitrophota bacterium
CAAACTCTGCTGACTTTGAAACTTCTCGACTTCGCCCCTGACAATATTGTTCGAGCTTGTCGAGAACATAAAGCTTGGGGCTACGCTCGAAGAATATTGTTTGAAATATTCAAAAGTCAGCAAACTATTTTACAGTATCAATTTAAAAAGAAATTTTGACTTCCCTCTCGCTCAGGTCATTGATAAGCTTCCCCAGGTACATCAGGTCTGAGCCTATAAATTGTATACCTGCCTCAGAATCCGATACCCATACCACCTGCCCCCTGCATCTTAAGCCTACCTTCGAATCCCCGCTGAATATTTCCATGTCCAGTATTTCCCCCGGAGCTATTTTTTTCAACAAGACTATGCTGACACCGGAACCGCTTATGCTTTTAGTAACAGTGCAAAACTCCACTTTTCCGCCCTCTATCATGCAGCGAACGGTAAACCGCGCCTGGACCCTTTCAAAAACCCTTCTGTCGCGACCTTTATACATGATCACTCCTGTGCGTCCAAAATACCCAAGAAAACCTCGATTATTCGAGGATCAAATAGAAGCTAAAAACTAACTAATTATAGGCTTTTTATATCTATTTATAGTCTACCACAGAAAACGCTTACCTACAAGGGTAAAAGGCAAATTTTATCCTTAACTTCACAACAGTGCAATGCACTGTTGTGAAGTTAAGGTCCCGTAAGGACTTATTTTTAAGGGATTAAATGAGCGCTTTTCGAATTAGCTATTTCCCCGCGCCGGATATGATATCAAATATTGATTTTATAATGACTTCTTCAGGGCTCTGTTCTTTTTGGGGATCTTGCTCCCCTTGCGTATTATCGTTTGGCTCGCCGGAATTATCCGCGCCCGAAGTATCGCCGGAGCTTGGCTTTGACCCTTTATTGAAGATGCTCTTTATTAATATTTCTCCCGTAGCCGCGATAAGTTTTTTAGTGACATAGTCCTTGTCAGGCTTTACCGATACATCCGGGATCCTTCCGACAATATCAACGGGCATCATGATCCTGCCTTTGTTATCCTGTAAATATTTTAACTCATAAACCTGCGCGACGAATTCTTTTGACAGATCTTCAGGAATAAACAAATCGCACTTTACGCCAAGGTTGGCCCTTACATCAAAATAACCACGGCCAACCATGTAGAAAGCGTCAGACGATATAGTCGTCTCCTGAAAAGTTATCTTTCCGTCTTTCATGCTAAACGCCATATCTATGGGCCTGAATGCCGTGTAATCCTGTTTTAAAAGATCTCCATACCTTGCCGGCAATTTATTTTTTAATCTATACGCGACATCAGGCAAAATACTGTCTATCTTGTCAAGCGCCATGCTCAGCACATTCACGCCCTTTAATATTCCCTTATCTATCCTGGCTGTTCCTGAAGCCGACAGCGTATCCAATGCCTCAAGAGGATCAAACCCCTGCGCGTTAACATGCGCGTTCATGGTCAACTTAGCTTCTAAGCTAGGATCCCCGGACGCCGCGTCAGGTAAAATCTCCCCTATATTCATACCTTTTAACGCCAGATCCATCTCCAGGTACTGGTTATTGAATATATCATTTATATTGCCTTTTACTGAAAAATGCCCCCCTGCCGCGATACCTGTAAGGCGTTTTATAGCTATGTCATTACCTTTCATTTCACCCCTTAGGTCTATATCACTAAAAATAGGGATCCTTACGGGAGAGGCTTCTTCAGGGATATTCACGACGATCTCTTTTATATTAAGGTACTGGAGCTGTATATCTTTTTTAATAAGCGGCAATATCTTGATCCCCGCGCTCACCGAAGACGCTTTCAGGAGAGCGTCACCCCACGTCTTATCATTGTCTTTTACGGAAATCTCGCCTATCCTGAAAGACAAAGCAGGCAAGAACGCCAGCGACACCTCATCGATCCTCACATCCTTACCTATGGCGTCCTCTATTTTTTCCGCCAGCAGGTCTTTGTATTTATTAGCGTCGAAGGTTATGATAAAAATAAAAATACCGGCTATTATCAACATAAAGATCACCAGCGCCGCAGTAAAAAGTTTCTTCATCTTTGACCGCCTATCCCATTTAATACATACAGTTTAAATGCCAAAGGCGCAACGGATTGTTTAATATCCGCCGCGCCTCTGAGAACACATAAATCTAACTTATTTTAGAACTTGTAAGACATGCCTACGCTGATAGCTTCTTCATCTATGAACCTGCCTTCGATGTTTATCGCTATCCTGTCGCTCTTTGCTATCCCGTCAAGCATAGGTGTTATTGTCACTCCGGCAAAAACGCCGATCACTTCCTGAGAGCTCTGTCCGCTGGCATCGCGTTCCGCGCCGCCTGCTGTAAATTTGGTGCCCAAATCTACTTCAGAGTATTTAACACCCAGGTAAGGCGCGAAATATTCTGTCTTGTAAGCAACTTCAAGCG
>JAHIUV010000192.1 GCA_018817035.1 Candidatus Omnitrophota bacterium
CCCTGAGCCTAGTGATGTTACTGTTCTCGACAAGCTCGAACAATATTTTTAAGACAAAGCCCTGAGCCTAGTGATGTTACTGTTCTCGACAAGCTCGAACAATATTTTTAAGACAAAGCCCTGAGCCTGTCGAAGGACAATATTCTTCGAGCGGAGTCCCGAAATATCGGGACGAAGTCGAGAAGATATAAAGCCGGCAGGATTTATTATAATATCTGAGGATTCTATGAAACGCATACTTATCGTAAACGTAAACTGGCTTGGGGATACGCTTTTCGCGACACCTTTCATAAGGGCTGTAAAGGAGCATTGTCCCGGGTCATATATAGCCATTCTTACGCATTCTAGATGCAAGGAAATTCTCAAGGGCAATCCTTATATAGACGAGATCATGGTATATGATGAAAAAGGCCGGCATAAGCATTTAGCTGGGCGTTTTTCAATGGTAGCGCGATTAAGATCAAAAAAGTTCGATACAGCCTTTATATTACGCAGGTCTTTCAGCAGGACATTGCTTTTATATCTTTCGAGAATACCCGAACGCGTAGGATACGACAGCAAAAGAGCCGGGTTTTTATTGACCAAAAAAATACCGGCGCCTTCCGGGGACATGCACAAGGTAGAATACTTCCTGGGCCTTGCCAGAGGGGTGGGGATAGAACCTAAAAGCAAAAATTATGAATTTTTTATTTCAGAGGAAGATAGGCTCGCCTCCGGAAAGATTTTAAAAGAAGAAGGCATAAGGGACGGAGAGGATTTTGTGGCGATAAACGCAGGGGGCAACTGGGACCTGAAAAGATGGCCGCTTGAGAATTTCGCGAAATTAGGAGATGAGATCTTTTCCAGGTTCAATATGAAAGTTATTCTGGTAGGCGCGGAAAAAGATGTTGAATTATGCAAAGAGATCTCAGGCCTGATGAAAAATAAGCCTGTTCTTTTGTGCGGTAAGACTAATTTAAAAACATTGGGCGCGATCTTTGAAAGGGCCAGAAAAGTGATCTCGGCTGATTCCGGGCCTATGCATATCGCCGTAGGGGTAAAAGCGCCTGTCGTGGCGTTATTCGGGCCCACGTCTCCGGGGATAACAGGGCCTTACGGAGACGGAAAATTTGATATTTTACAGAAGAAGATAGGTTGCGAGATCCCCTGCTATAAACTTTCATGTGAGGATAACAGGTGTATGAAAGCGATAACAGTTGAAGACGTATTAAAGGAACTGGAGTGAAGATATTATTTATGGATATCCCGAATATAAAAAGGATACTTATGGTAAGGACGGACAGGATCGGCGACGTAGTCCTGTCCACCCCTGCTATTACCGCTATGCGGAAGGCATTTCCCGGGAGCTATATCGCCGTAATGGTTTCTCCGCAGACAAAAGAGATAATCAAAGGCAATCCTTACGTCAATGAGATCATCGTATATGATAAGGCCCTGAAGCATAAAGGTATTTTTGGTACGCTGAATCTTTCCAATTGGCTTAAAAGCAAAAAATTCGATATAGCTTTTATCCTGCATTCCACGGTCCGTGTCAGTCTTTTATGTTTTCTGTCAGGCATACCCAGGAGGATAGGTTACGCCAGAGGAAAGATGGATTTTTTTCTTACGGATAAAATGGAATATAAAAAATCCTTAGGGGAGAAACACGAATCTGAATATACATTGGATATATTGAGGCATGCCGGGATAAGCGCTGAAATGTCGCCTTTAGTCATGCCTGTAAGCGCGGAGAACGAAAATAAAATAGACGAGATATTAAGAGACAATGGCTTAAAAGACAGAAAAATAGTGGTGCTTAGCCCCGGAGCCAGCGATAGGTCAAGGATGTGGCCGCCGGAAAACTTTGCTAAGGCCGGAGATATCCTGGTCGAAAAATTCGGGGTGTGTATTGTATTGATCTCAGGCCGTGAAGAGGTAAAAGTAGGAGAAAAAGTAAAAGGCTTGATGAGGAATAAGCCTATTTTTTTATGCGGTAATACGTCTCTGGGAGAACTGGCGGCGTTGTTAAAAAAAACTCTTTTATTGATTTCAAATGATTCAGGCCCTGTCCATGTAGCCTGCGCGGTAGGGACGCCTGTAATATCCATATTTAGCCGGAACAAAAAAGGGATTAATCCTGAGAGATGGAAACCCCTGGGAGAAAAGACAGCAGTCTTACATAAAAAAGTTGGTTGTACTGAATGCCTTGCCCATGACTGCAAGAAGGCTTTTCTATGCCTTAGATCGGTAAGCGTTGAAGAAGTCGCGCAAAAAGCCGTCGAACTGTTAAAATTAACGCCGTAACTTCACAACAGTGCATTGCACTAATGTGAAGTTAAGCCGGGAGAGATATGAAGGTTCGGGGATTATTGGCTCTGATCCTGATATTGTTGATGTCAGGGTGTGGATGGAGCGGTAAATACAGGATTATCGGAGGCTCTGACGAATTTGAGATAGCTCCGCCTCCGGAAAAACTGTCCATAGGCGAGAAATTTACATATAAAGCTGAATGGCTTGGTATGGACGTAGGTATCGCGACTTTATCCGTCACGGAGATCACGGAAAGGAACGGCCGTCAGGTCTATAAGATAGTCGCTACGGCTCAAACCACGCCGATAATATCAAAGATATATAAAGTTGAGGATGAGATCATCACTTATTTGGATACAGAAGAGCTTTATCCTGTCAGGTTCGAGAAAAAGCAGAGAGAAGGCGGTTATCGCTCGGATGAGTATATTGATTTCTACCAGAAAGAAGGTAAGGCCATTTATTTTTCCAGGCTTAATCATGAAAAGAAAGAATATTCCATTCCCAATAATGTCCAGGATGTCCTGAGCTGCATGTATTACCTGAGGTTGCAGGACGCCGATGTCGGAACATCCGTATTCGCGGACGTGAACCTGGATGAGAAGAATTATCTCCTGGAAGCCAAAGTGCATGGCAAGAATTTTATAAAGATAAAGGATGTGGGAGAATGGGAAGCGTTTATGGTAGAGCCTCTCCCGTGGTTCCAGGGTAAAATAAAAAGGAAGGCAAGAGCCACTATGTGGTTTTCCGCTGATGAGAGGCGCATACCTCTTTTAATGATCACTAAGGGTATCCCGTTCGTTGGAAGCATTACTATAACCCTTCAAAAAGTAGAGAACCTTCATCCTGTTCCAAGTCCTTAAGTATCAATATGGATTCAGAACAAGATTTGGACAGGATGTAACCTGTGAGTTATCAGGGGTACATATGTCATTGTGAGCGACTGAAAGGAGCGAATTGGTCTTTTTTTTGAGATTGCTTCGTCGCTTCGCTTCTCGCAATGACGACTTTGTTATGCCTCCCGATAACTCACCGATTACGACAGTATTTGGAACAGGGTTGACACCTAAAATTAGTAATGTTAAAATAGCGTATGCCTAAAGATAAGATAGACATAGATTTAGCTAAATTAAAGACCTATCCCATATCTAAAAGGAAGAGCAAAGTCAAATACCAGGACTTTGCGAAAGTCCCCGCTAAAGGTATTAGTTTTTCC
>JAHIUV010000193.1 GCA_018817035.1 Candidatus Omnitrophota bacterium
CTCTTCTATGTATACAAGCCGTTTTACTCCGTGTTCTGCTGTATATTTACTTCCTAAGCCTGATAAATGTTGGTCATATCTAAGGTCAGGCTTCCATGTTATGCCTGTGTAATACTTGCCATTCTTGCATTCAAGTATATATACAAACCATTTCCAATTTTCTTGCATTACGCTTCTCTTCTTCTCGACTTCGCTCGAAGAATATTGTTCGAGCGAGTGAAACGAGTCGAGAACTTTCCTCGAAGAATATTGTTCGAGCGAGTGAAACGAGTCGAGAACTGATGCTTTTGCTTCTCGACTCACTACGTTCGCTCGAAGAATATTGTCATTCGACTCAAAAAATATCGTTCGAGCGAAGGCACAGAGTGCCGGAGTCGAGAACTGATGCTTGGTTATCTATGGATCGCTATGCTCTCTAAAAGCCCTATCGCCGCTATTGTAACCAAAAGTGATGACCCGCCGTAACTCATGAACGGCAATGGTAATCCCACTACCGGCATAAACCCCATTGTCATGCTCAAATTTACGACGACCTGTATCCCTATCATTGTCGCGATGCCGACGGCCAAAAGCCTGCCGCAAGGATCATCTGTCTTCTCGGCTATATTAAAAGCTCTTTTTATCAAAATATAATAAAGCGCCAGCACGACCAACCCGCCCAAAAACCCCCACTCTTCCCCTGCTACGGAAAAGATAAAATCAGTATGTCTTTCGGAAAGAAAGTTCAACTGATTCTGCGTTCCGGAAAGCCAGCCTTTGCCAAATAACCCGCCCGAACCTATCGCTATCCTGGACTGTATAATCGTATATCCGGCTCCCAGGGGATCGATTCCCGGGTCCATAAAAACCAACAGCCTGTCCTTTTGGTAATCTTTCAAAAAAAACCATCCGAGCGGACAAAGCAATATCCCGCAAGCTACCATAGAGACTAAATATTTTATCGGCGCGCCCCATGTATATAATAAAATAAAAAGGATCGGCACGAGCATAAGCGCTGTCCCCAGGTCAGGCTCTTTTAATATAAGGACAAAAGGCAGGATCGTTATCCCTAACGCTATAAAAATATTTTTTAACGCGCGCTGTCCTTTACTGCCTGTCAGGTACTGCACCAGCGAAAGCATAACAAATATCTTAGCGAACTCCGACGGTTGGATATTGAATGAGCCTATCGTTAGCCATCTCTGCGCGCCGAGCCTCTTACTGCCGAACGCGAGCACTGCCAAAAGCAAAAACACGGTCAAAAAATAAAAAATATTAGCCACACCAACTACCTTCCTATAATTCATATTTACAACCGCCATAAATATCAAAATGCCGAACAAAAGCCAGACTATCTGTTTAAAAACATAATCCGTATTATAAGGATAAGTAGCGCTGAATAAAAATAAAAGCCCCAGCGCGTAGATAGCCACGGCGGCGGCAACCAATATCCAATCAAAATCTTTATACTTCTTAAGTTTTAACAATTGCGTCTCCGGTAGTTGTCATTGCGAGGAGCAAAAGCGGGGAAACAATCTCAAGAGATTGCTTCGCTCCTCTTAGTCGCTCGCAATGACATTTTATCTATTCCTATTCCAATATCGTTTGAGCGAAACCAAAGACCGAGTCAAGAAATGATGCTTTGCTTCTCGACTCACTACGTTCGCTCGAAGAATATTGTCATCTGACAAACTCAGGACTCTGCTCAAAAAATATTGTTCGAGCGAAGGCACAGAGTGCCGGAGTCGAGAACTGATGCTTTTGCCTGCATCCTATCTATTCCTATTCCAATACTCCACAGCTTTCTTCGCTATTATGGCCGCGTCTGCTCCTCCTGAGCCTCCGTGTTCCAAAAATACGACAAAGCTGATCTTCGGATCATCTGAAGGCGCGAAGCCCGCGAACCACGCGTGCGTCTTGAGGCCGCCGCCGGATTGGCTCGTCCCTGTCTTAGCGGAAATAGCTATCTCATCACTCCACGCCCTAAATCCTGTCCCCGCGGCATTATCAACGACATCCAGCATGGCTTGTTTGACAGCGCGAAGGTGTTCCTTTTTTAGTCCTAATTCCACACCTTCATATTTACTTCCCCCTGGTCTTTTAAAAATATGCGGTTCCACGAGTGTCCCGTTATTCGCGACACAGGCAAAAAACCTGCCGATCTGCATAGGCGTAGCCAGTAAATAACCCTGGCCTATGGAAAGATTCGCCGTGTCTCCCGCGTACCAACTGTCACCTTTTTCTTTTTTCTTCCATGCCCTCGACGGTACAAACCCGCCAAGCTCTCCCTGCAATTCAATGCCCGTCTTTTTGCTGAATCCAAAATTCCTCGCGTACTTATCCATCTCATCAACGCCCAAAAGTAAACCTACATTATAAAAATAAACATTACACGATTCGCTGACAGCCCTATGAAGATCCACGACGCCATGCCCGTCCCTGTTCCAGCAATGAAAAGTGCCGTTTCCTACTTTTAATTTTCCGCGGCAGGTAAACGATGTCCTTTGATCTATTTTTCCGGTATCAAGCCCTGCCAGCGCGACAGCCACTTTAAAAAGCGAACCCGGGGGATATTGCCCCATTATAGCCCTGTTCAAAAGCGGCATACCCTTGTCGCTCAACATCCTGGCGATAGACTCATTCGGATCATAAGATGGGCTGCTTATAAGGCTCAGCACTTCGCCTGTATGGATATCCATAAAAACCACGGCGCCTTTTCTTTTCTCCATGGCCTTCCATATAAAATTCTGAAGGCCGGCGTCTATTGTCAGGTAAACATCTTTTCCCCTGCGCGGCCTTTTTAAATTCAATACTTTTACCTGCCGGCCCCTATTGTCAACCTGCACCTGCATCCCTCCGCTCTTACCGCGAAGAACCTCGTCAGCTATTTTTTCCACGCCGTCTTTGCCTATCAGATCCCTGGCGCTATACCCATAACTCTTCAATATCTCCAGCTCCCTCTTGTCTATTTCCCCGGTGTAACCAAGGACATGCGCGAGCGCGTCCTTGTAAATATATCTTCTCAGGGGAAATTCCTTTATCACTACTCCCGGCATATCCAGTTTAGACTCTTCCAGGAGAATCGCTTCGCGCTTGGATATATTTTTCATTAATTCGCACGGAGCAAAAGGCGCCCGGTAATTACGTTTGTAATTCCTCTTCAGCAGGCTTTCCGAAGCGCCCAAAATACCGGAGATCTTTTTTATTTCAGCGTCAATGTCTCCGGCTTCCTGCGGAACGATAAAGACGCTGAACGCCAGGGCATTGTCAGCGGTTATTATACCGTTACGGTCGTATATGACACCGCGCGGAGCCCTTATGCTAAGAAGTCTTATGCTGTTTTTCCGGCTTGATTCCTTATAGGCAGGGCCTTTGAATATCTGCAGATAGTAAAGAAAACCCGCTAACAGGATAAATAGTATAGCGAATAAAAGATGTAACGACCTGATTTTCATAATTACCTTTTAATGACCCTAAAGAGTATCGGCGAGAGGGCCGCGGAAAATAAAGCCGTAGACAGAATAGGCGCCTGGGCGGTCTTTGTCAAAATAAAATACAGCGCGTAAAATAAAATTACGCCGCAGAATGAGAACACTACTTCCATAAGAATATCTTCTTTGTAAAATATATGGGCCTTGACTATTCCCGATAGAAAACCTAACGCGCCGTAAAGCCCTACGTTCAATCCGAACGCCGCCCCTGATAATATCCCGGAAAATAATCCGACAGACGCGCCCATGATCAACCCCATTGTCGCGCCTTTTCGCAAACCCGCGAAAACAGCCAGCACCGCAAGGAGATTCACATCCCTCAGTACCGTCATTTGCAAAAAACCTATCAAGATTACCCAGGCGAAAAACATCAATGTCTCCTTAGTATTCATAACGATAACGTCAGAGCAAAGAGCATTGGGTCGAGAACTGATGCTTTTACTTCTCGACTCACTACGTTCGCTCGAAGGATATTGTCCTTTGAGAAGCTCAGGACTTTGTTCAAACAATATTGTTCGAGCGA
>JAHIUV010000194.1 GCA_018817035.1 Candidatus Omnitrophota bacterium
TCGCTCGAACAATATTCTTCGAACAAAGTCCTGAGCTTCTCAAAGGACAATATTCTTCGAGCGAACGTAGTGAGTCGAGAAGTAACCTTAGGGAGACAGAAATGCCGACTTATAGGTATGTAGCCAAAGAAACAACCGGGAAAACCGTCAGCGGGATACTTGAATATTCCGACAAGGCGCTCCTGATAGAAGCGCTCAGGAAAAAAGGCCTTATCATAGTTTCGATAAACGAGACGACAAAGAGGAGGCATTCCGCGGGGAAAAAAGTAAAGATAGACGACATTGTTATATTTTCCAGGCAGCTCGCTACCATGGTAGACAGCGGCATTCCTCTGGTGCAGGCCCTGGATATTTTACACGACCAGATAGAGAAGTTTGATTTCAAGAATACCGTCGCTACTATCAGGGACGACATAGAGGTAGGTTTCAGTCTTTCCGACGCGCTTGCCAAGCACCCATCGGTTTTTTCATCGCTTTATATAAATATGGTCAAGGCAGGAGAATCGAGCGGCGCCCTGGATGATATATTGGATAGGTTAGCGACTTACCTGGAAAAGACCAGTATACTCCAGCGGAAGGTGAAATCGAGCTTAATATATCCTTCGGTCGTAGTTACCATGGCAATGCTGATAACCCTGGTGATGTTGTTAAAGGTTATTCCGACTTTTAAAGGGATATTTACTATGCTTGGAGGCACGTTGCCGTTTCCTACCAGGGTATTGATCATGGTAAGCGATACTTTGCGCGGGATGTTTTTATACGTAGCGATCGTGTTGGGCATATTGGTATTTATAATAAGAGGATACCTGAAGACATCGCAGGGCAAGACAGTATTTGATACAGTGAGTTTAAAATTACCGATATTAGGCCAGCTTTTGAGAAAAGTGGCGGTTGCTAAGTTTACCAGGACGCTCGCTACCCTGGTAAAAAGCGGCGTGCCTATACTTGTTTCGCTGGATATCGTCGGAAAGACAGCGGGGAATAAAGTCATAGAGCAGGCTCTTCAGGGAGTAAGAAAGAGCATAAAAGAAGGGGAGAACATAGCTGATCCCCTGGCAAAGAGCGGCGCGTTTCCTCCCATGGTCGTAAGAATGATACGCGTAGGGGAGCAGACCGGAGAATTGGAAAAAATGCTGGGCAAGATAGCGGATTTTTACGATGACCAAGTGGATGCCGCGGTAAGCGGTATGACCAGTCTTATAGAGCCTCTTATTATAGCGTTTCTGGGCGTCATAATAGGCGGCATAGTAATAGCTATGTTTCTACCCGTATTCAAAATGACGGAACTAATAGCGCATTGACACTGTTATCATGTTCGAGGCTTAGCCTCGAACATGAAGTGATATTGTAAAATTTGACAAAGATTTTATTATGGTTCTCGACTCACTGCGTTCGCTCGAACAATATTTTAAGACAAAGTCCCGGGCTTGTCCGCCAGAGGCGGACATAGTCGAAGGACAATATTCTTCGAGCGGAGTCCCGAAGCATCGGGACGAAGTCGAGAAGACATGACGTCAGCAAGGTTCTTGACACTATGGATGACGTGCTTACCTTGACAAAGCGCAGAGAGCGTGATATAATTCTTTTACTGTTCTAATAAATATTTTTTATCCCCCTCTTGATAGGGGCGAAAGGAGGAAGGACATGCTTAAGTTGAGACAAAGGCATGGTTTTACGCTCGTAGAGATAATGATAGTTGTCGCGATCATATCTTTATTGGCAGCAATAGCTATTCCTAACTTACTGCGAGCAAGGCACAATGCCAACGAGGCAGCTTCGATAGCGGCATTGAGGACCATCAGCACCGCGTGCGAGAGTTTTCGTTCGGCGCAGACACCGCCTACTTATCCCGCGAATTTAGCGGCATTGAGTACCGCGGTACCGCCTTACATCGACGCAGGTTTGTCAGGAGCTACGGCAACAGGAACCGCAAGGCAAGGCTTTTATTATACTTACGCGCTTGTGAATGCGAACCAATTTACTTGCACGGCAACTCCCGCGGTCAGCGGCACGACAGGGACAAGGGTTTTCTTCGTGGATGAAAGCGGAGTTATCAGGCTGACCAATGCTTCAGGGTCTCCGATAGAATAAGTACATAATTTTACGATCAGACGAAATGGCGCCACATATAAACAAGTGGCGCCATTTTTTATGCGAGGAAGACATTTTGCGGAGGTTTTTGCTTGACAATTTGGGCAGGGTGGTATACATTTGTTATAAATGAAAACAAGGGCAGGGTTTACATTAGTTGAGATAATGGTGGTTGTCGCGGTGGTTATGACGTTGGCGACCCTGGCTATTTCCAGCGTACTGCGCGCCAGGCTGAACGCGAATGAAATGGCAGCCACGGCTTCATGCAGGACAGCGGTAACAGCATGTCAGAATTTTTACGCTAATTCTTACCCTCATACGTATCCAAGCGGGCTTTCTGATCTTATTATACCGGTCTCTAATCCGCCATACATAGATTCTATTCTTGCCAGTGGTACAAAACAGGGCTATAGATTTACGTACATTCTTGTGGATCCGGAAAGTTTTGCCCTTAACGTTGATCCTGTTTCTCCGGGAAAAACAGGATCAAGGCATTTTTTCTCCGACGAAACCAGTATTATAAGGGCAAATGCCGAGACTCAGGCAGGCCCCGGCGATGCCATTGTTCAATAATGGTTAATAGTAGTAACCGGTGAGTTAACGAAAAAAGGGAGAGTATTCTTCGAGCGAACCCTTCGACTGCGCTCAGGGTAAACTCCGTGAGTCGAGAAGTTGACTGAGTTCTCGACTACGTCCCGATACTTCGGGACTTCGCTCGAACAATAAAGATTTCAATGCTTCTCTGTTAATTCACCGGTTACTAGTAATATATAGTTTATATTTTTTATATATAGGAGCTATAGTAATATGAAGAGAGCGGTAGGCATAGACATAGGCAGCCATAGCGTCAAATTAATAGAGATAGACGCTAAAAAAGGCCATTCTGTGCTTACGAAATGTGTTATGGTCAAAGTGAAGAATAATGATAAGGCCTCAGCGCTGAAGGAGTTGCTCGCGCAGGCAAAATTGACCACTAAGCGCGTAAATGTCTCTTTGTCGGGTCCGTCTGTCATAGTACGTTATATAGAAATGCCGCCTATGAGAATAGGGGAACTCAAGAGCGCCATAAAGTTCGAGGCTGAAAAATACATCCCGTTCAATATAAACGAATCGACCGTGGATTGCGCTGTGCTTGGCGGAGCTGTTTTGGGTAGTCAGCAGAGAGTGCTTTTGGTGGTTGCCAAAAAGCAGGATGTTGATGAGTCGTGCCGGATGTTCAGGGAATTCGGCTTGGAAATAAATGTCGTAGACGTAGACAGTTTTGCTTTTTTTAATTCTTTTGAGAATTCAGGAGCCAGGGTTAAAAAAGAAGATCAGGCATACGCGCTTATAAACTTAGGGGCTAAATTCTCAAATATGAATATAGCGGTAAAGGACAGCCTGTATTTTACAAGGGATATTTTTTGGGGCGGGAATGATATCAATAAAAGGCTCTCTGACATCAAGGCGATATCTGAAGATGGCGCGGAGGCGTTAAAGCTAAAGCCCGGGGAAAACAGAGGCGATATAGTGGAGGCCGTGACCCCGGCTCTTGAAAAACTCACCCAACAAATAAGGATGTCTCTTGATTATTTCGAGACACAGTTCGGAAAAGATGTAGAGAAGATATATATAAGCGGAGGCACTTCATATCTTTTTAACATGGTTGATTTTTTGAAGGAGAACCTGCGCGTGGATGTTATTATGTGGAACCCGTTCGAACATATGGTATTGAGCGAAGTTTCAAAGGAGATCGATGCCCAGCCTGCTTTGTTTGCCGTAGCGGCAGGGCTCGCGTTGAGAACATGATAGAGATAAACTTATTGCCGGAAAGTTTGCGTCAGAAAAAACAGTTTAGGGTCAACCTGGATATCAAGGCTGCCAAGGTCAGGCTGATAGGCGGAGCCGCTATTGCCGGGCTCTTGGTATTTTTGGTGATTTTATTCTCGGTCGGAGCGTCTATAAGAAAAAGTCAGTCCTCAGGGCTCCTGAGTAAAGAACAGTCTATGGCCCAAAAAAGGACACAAGTCGAGACAGTCAATAAGGATGTTTCTATTTTGAGCGCGAAGATGACGGAATTGGGCAAGATCATAGAGAGAAAATTTTTATGGGCTGAGAAATTAAACCAGCTTTCTGACCTGGTTCTGCCGGGGATCTGGTTTACGCGTGTTTATGTCGATCCCGATAACAGGTTTATAATAGAAGGCAGTGTCATATCGAGCAAGCAAGAAGCTATGGCCTCTGTAGGTAAGTTTATGAAAGACGTCAGGGAAAGTAAGGCGTTTTTTAAGGATTTCGAGAATATCAAATTGGAATCAGCGCAAAGAAAGACGCTTGATAAGAGAGATATAGTGGAATTCAAGATAGTATTGTATTTTCGAGGTTAATAATGGACCCTAAAGAAAAACAAAAATTAATGGTGCTTTTCGCGATCTTTGGGATAGTGGGGCTCATGGTTTATTATAACTTGCTTTTAAAGCCGCAGTTTGCTAAATTTATCGTGGCTAACAGGGAGTTTTATGAGGTCAGGGCCAGGGTAAGGAATGCCGATATCCTTATTGCCAGTGAGGACAGGATAAAGAAACAACACCTTAACCTTAGTGAGCAGGTCGGCAATTTTGAAAAAAGACTTGCTCGCCAAGATCAGATATCGGCGTTACTGCAGGATTTTTCAAGTATCGCTGAATCTTCCGGTGTCAGGATATTGAGGGTCATGCCTTTGGATCCGGCGCGCGGCGCCGACGGAAGTTTATCGGCCAATGGTTTTTATTCCGAATTTCCCATACTGATAGAGGCAATGGCAGGTTATCATCAGTGCGGAACGTTTATTAATAAGCTTGAGAATATTGATAGGTTTATAAGAGTCGATGACGTGGATATAAAAGGAGGCGCCGGAGACCCGCGGCACCAGCATATAAAATTGCGGGTAAGCGCGTATATAGCAGAATGATGATCATCTTGGTATTATTATTATTTATAAAGACCGCGTGCGCCGAAGATAATTTTTCTTATGATTCAAAGGCCAAAAGGAACCCCTTTGCCCCCTTAGTTTCCGAGGGCGGCGGTTATGTCTCCGACGCGTATGGCATAAGCGGTGTAAAAGACATCAGGCTGGAAGGCATTGTCTGGGACAAAAATAACGGTTCCGTAGCTATAATAAACGGTGAAATAGTGAGAGAAGGCCAGTCTGTGGGAGCTATCAAAGTGCTGGCAATAGATAAAGACGCTGTGATCTTTGACGTAGACGGCGAAGAGGTAAGAATAGGACTGATTTCAGAGTGAGTCTAAGAACCAATGTTTTTACTTCTCGACTCGCGGAGTTTACCTTGAGCGCAGCCGAAGGGCTCGCTCGAAGAATATTGTTTTTTGACAAACTCAGGACTTTGCTTGAAAAATATTGTTCGAGCGAGGCCGAAGGTCGAGTCGAGAACTTCACTTGCGATGACAAGTAAAAGCATGACAGACGGAGGAGATATGAAAATTTTTAAATATGTGGTTTTTATCAGCGTTTTATTTTTGCCTATGACAGGAATATCGGCGTTTGCGCAGGATCAGGATGAGGCAATGGATGAGATGGCCGCCTCCGAGCCGCAGAAAGCCGAAGAAACCGCGGCGATGACCTCAGGCAATGTCACGTTGGATTTTAAAGACGCTGATATAATGAATGTCCTGAGGATACTTTCTTACAAGAGCGGCGTAAATATCGTAGCCGGACAGGATGTATCAGGGCCTATTACGATAAGGCTGACGGATGTGCCGTGGGAAAAAGCGCTTGAGGTAATACTGCGGACATACGGATATACATACGAGAGAGAA